>NZ_JBAHUQ010000018.1 GCF_036689865.1 Magnetococcus sp. PR-3 | reverse complement strand
ATTTTTAACTTTTCTGCTATACCATTATATATCAATGCCTTACGAATGCAAATCTCATTGTCTCACTTCGTGATGCTCACATTTACATCACCGGTGATTAAAAATAGTCAGGTAACGAACCTTGAAGAGCCCCCCCTTACTATAAATCCTGAACCAACCTAAGAAGGTGTTCTCCTTAGCGGGTACCTCCTAACAGACTCAGAAGGCCTCTCTATATATGAGCACTCTCTAAATTTGAGCAACATACTAAGAAGCGCTTTTTGGGCGACATGCCATAATGAAGAACCAACATAACTATAATGGCCCCTCTAGGGATTCACCCTCTAGACAAGGGCGGGCACACGAACAGGCCAACCCTTAGAGCCCCCTTAATCATAAAATCAAACACTCTCAAGAAGCAGACTCTCTTGGTGCCCCCCCTATTATAAGACTGAACATACTAAGAAGAACTTTCCATGGAGGGGCTCTCTTCTGGTAAGCACACCCTAAAGAAGGCCTCTCCTTATGAAGGACACGCTCTATGGAAGACGGCAACACGAAGGAAGCCTTCCCTCTGGATTCACACCTTACATAAGATCGCAATAACGCCCCCCCTTAGACTCCCCCCCCTTATAATAGATTGAACAGACTCAAGAGGGCTTCTCTCTTGGCATGTACCCGAATATAGAAAGCGAAAAGTACGACTAAAAGGCCTTCCCTTGAGAGGTACCCCTCTAATAAATCGTGGGATACATTCACAACATAAGACCGAAGACACCATGCGGCTGCCCCCCCCCCCCTTGCTATCCCCTCCCCTCTTACGGATAGAGCCCAAAAAGTTTGAGGGACTGCTCCAAGAGGCCACCTTTAGATTAAGAATGAACGAACTCAGATACACAGCTCTAGGGGAGAACAGCGACATGGCGGTCAACGACAGAAAGAACGGCGACAAGTAGGACCCTTTAGATTATGAACGAAGAAAATCCACAAGGCCGCCCCAAGGGATGCGCCCTGATATAAGAGCGACGATATAAAGAGGATTCTCCCTGAGGGGTGCCTCACTTATATAGACCGGATCAAAACTAAAGGGGCAGCCCCGAGGGGCGCCCCTTTATATAAAACTGAACAGACTGAAGTAGGTTTGGCGCAACCGCGGGTCAGAGTTACTCTCTTAAAGAGATAACCGACCACTGTCGTTGCTGAGCCTCTTTATACAGTGTTGGGTCAGGATCTACGGCAACGGGATGATCCACCATCTCCAGTAGAGGGATATCATTAAGGGAATCGCTATAGAACCAGCTTCCTTTAAGATCCGCACCATTCTCTTCCAACCAACGCTGCAACCGAGTCACCTTGCCACTTTGAAAACAGGGGACATCAAAACTATGCCCTGTAAAGTTCCCTTGCTCATTCTGCTCAACTTCCGTTGCCAACAGATGAGGCACACCAAGTAGTGCGGCGATGGGGGTGGTAAGAAAACGGTTGGTTGCGGTGATAATCATTAAGGTATGACCCTGATCACGATGCTTATCAACCAGGGCTTGTGCCTTAGGCTGCATGATCGGTTTAATCTTCTGCTCGAGATACTCTTGATGCCATGCATCCAACTGGGCTTTGGGATATTGGCCAAGGAACTCCAACGCAAAATCCAGATAGGCCTGCATATCCAAGGTGCCTTGCTTGTACTGTTCATAGAAGTAGTCGTTCTTACGATCATACGCCTCTTGGCTGACCAGCCCCTTTTCAGCCAGAAAGGTACCCCAGAGATGATCGCTGTCTCCCCCAAGCAATGTATTATCTAGATCAAAAATGGCCAGTGTCATAACAAACTCCCACGTCACCGCTGTTCGATCAACGGCAATACGCCGCTGCATAGATGGCTGTTGTTACCATGACTGATATCAACGAGACAATGTCCTTTTGACCATTTATACCCCTTGCTACACGCTTTTTACCCTGTCGTCATTTTTATACTGTTCCCTCTTAAACAGAAAGCGCCTTGCAGGAAACCTCATGTTAGGGGATTCTTTTTAACAGATGGAACAAAGCATGCTAGCGGTACGGTCTAAGACAATAAGAACCCCTATTAACCTTTAGAGCTTGAAAAATCACATGGCTAATCCACATACACCGAAAGCGGTCAATTGCATGAAATGCCGTTTCTTCCGTATTACTTGGGATCCAACACACCCAAGGGCATGTTCGGCCATGGGGTTTAAAGGCAAGGAGATGCCTAGCGTCGAAGTACAACGCGCTTCGGGGCATCCGTGCCTACAATTCACCCCAAAAGAGCCAACCACAGCAGAGACTAACAGCCGCACCCAAGGCGGTTGGTACGTATAAATACGGATAAAACACCGACTCTTAAGTGTTACCTTCCTTTACAAGTTTTCTGGGAAAAGCTATCCATCCCATTCAAATTTGGTACTTTTTTCTTCACTATGACCTTATTGATATGCCATATTACTCGCTGATGGCATTCTACCGGTGTTGCCACAGCGCCACAGTTGGTTACTTTTAATTAACGGTTACCTGCATGCTTAAGCTCAACATATCCCAGAAGATTTTTCTCTTCCTTGGAATCATGGCTCTTGCCATTCTCCTAGGAACCACGCTCTCCATGACACGTATTCATAGCTTTACTGATATGTGGCAGACCTATCAGGACCAGGTCGCAGAAAGAGAATCTCTGCTTATGCGCCTAAAAAGCCATTTTGGCTATGGCAATGGCATCCACCACTTTAAAAACTACGTGCTTCGGGGCAAAGCCAAACATCATGATGGTGCGAAAAAGCATCTGGGCATTGTGTTGGATCTGGTTAAGCAGTATCGAACACTGGACAGCATGACCCCTCAAGAGAAAAAAGCTCTGAATGATATTCAATCGGTTGCACAACTGTACCTGCACGCGGTAGATACCGTCGCAGAGATGGTCAAAAAGGGTGCCAGCCCTAAACAGATCGACAGTACCGTCAAGATTAGTGACCGCCCTGCTGTTGATGGCTTTAAGATACTGGAACAAGCCTACATTAGCATGACCCGCTCAACGACAGAGCAGCTGAACAGTACGGTCGGTAGCGCCAGTTCCATTGTGGGCTTTACATTCCTGTTTATTGCCATTATAGCGCTGAGTTTTGGCTTGATTACACGTCACTTTGTGATCAACAAAATCAGCCATATGCATGATGCTCTGTCCAACATGGTCAATGGTAACATTACCCGTGACTTAGACATCCCTGACTATAAGGATGAGTTGGATGAGGTCTCTGTTTTAATCAATCAGCTTACAGACCAGCTAAGGGTCACGATCCGTGAAGTCAAGCTGCAGTCGGATACCCTACAGGCTGTTATTAAAGAGTCGATTGAAGTTAAGAATACACTGGAACGAGATGCCCAAGAATCCTACGACATGACGCAGGATGCGGTATGCCGTAACGCCAATGTAGATGATGACTTTGTAGCCTTGAAACTTCACATTGACCGGGTCAGTGAGAACTTTGTGCGTGTAACCGAAGCCTCAGATACCCTATCCCATAATATTGAGACCATCGCATCTTCTGCAGAAACCGCGAGCATGAACGTCTCTGCGGCCGCCCAAGCGACCAGCGAAATGAACATGAACCTAGGGGGCATTAACCAAGGGATGGAGCAGGTCAACGGCACCATTATGCGGGTAGCAACCTCTGTTGACGAGATGACCAACTCGATCAAACAGGTGGTTGGCCGTTGCGGTGATGCCCAGAAGGATTCTGAACAAGCCAATCAGGATGCGAAGGACACCATTCAGCTGATGGATCAATTGGACAAATCGGCCAATGCCATCGGCAAAGTGGTCGAGATGATCAACGATATTGCTGAGCAGACGAATATGCTGGCATTGAACGCCTCGATTGAAGCAGCTGGGGCTGGGGAAGCTGGTAAGGGCTTTGCCGTTGTGGCCAATGAGGTTAAGGATTTGGCCAGCCAGACAGCCGATGCAACCGATTTGATTTACCAGAGCATTCAAGAGATCCAAGACAACACCCGCCAAGCGATTGATGCAAACCGTCGGGTATCCGCCAGTATTGACCGCATTCACTCCGGCAACCGTGATATTACCGAGCTGGTTGGTGAGCAGGATCATACGGTGCAGGATATTGCCCACTCCATGGAGGAAGTGACGCGGGTTACCCACGATGTTTCGGCCAATACTCAAGAGCTTTCCAATGCGGCTTATAGCGTGGCAGAATCCAGCCAGGAAGCTGCCAGCAGCGCCCAGCAGATTGCAGACCTTGCCAGCGGTGCAACCGCAGAAGCTGGACAGTTGGTGAATTTGGGTAATGAGTCCAAAACATTGGCTGAAGAGGCTCAAGAGATGGGAACCAACATCTTCTCGGCCTCGACCCAAGTACAGAAAAACGGTATTAAGACCATGAATCTGGTTAACCTGATGAATGGCTCTATCCACCAGACTGGTATGTTGGTGGATGTTATTTTAGAAACCAGCCATGGCTTGGACCACTCCACCAAAGGATTGGATGTTGGTCCAACACCGTTTGATGTGGAGGCGATTAAACTTGCGCACTTGGGCTGGTTAGGGAAACTTGAAAATGTCATCCGCGGCCGTACAGCCATGAGCCCTGAACAGGTTGCCTCAGGTCGCGAATGTGCCTTTGGTAAGTGGTACTACTCAGAAGGTATTGAAAAGTTTGGTGCGCTACCCCTCTATCAAGAGTTGGGGGAAGTCCACTTAAAAGTACATGATCTTGCCCGTGAGGTGGTCGCCTTAATCCATGAAGTTCACGATCATGATGCGGCACTTCGTAAAATGGATGACTTCAACCTGGTGCGTCGCAAGCTCTTTGAACTGCTAGACCGTGTCTATCAGGACAAACAGGCCATTGCGCTGAGTCATTAAGGGATCATTCTTGATCACACGAAAAAGGCCGGATGCTGTTGTACAGCATCCGGCTTTTTTTTAACCTAAAATCATCCCATCAAGCTTTGGCTTGCATCTCCTCAACCCACGCTCGGAATGTTTCTGCAGGCCAGTTTTTCTTATTGTCATTACACTCACTGCAACACGGCACACAGTTACCTTTGGTACTACGCCCGCCCCGACTAATGGGCTGCATATGATCCATGGTTAACTCTTTTGGGTGAAAACGCCGGTGACAGTAGAGACAAAGACCTTTACCCAGCTGGTTTTTCCACCATTGACTACGCTTTAGCTCTTTGGCTTTACGCCGCTCCTGATCGACCTGGTCAGGATCTGCGGGAATAAACAAAGCATCATGTTCAGAGTTGTCCATCATTTTCTTTCATGAAACCAATGGTGGAGAAAAAGGGGCTAAATCCCATGGTGGTTTCTCTCCCATAATTAACTGAGTGGTCACTTCTGCAGTAATAGGTGTCATTAAAATACCGTTTCTGTAGTGACCTGTTGCAAAATAGAGTCCCTGCCAGGGTCCCTGCCCCAACAGTGGCTGACCATCACCTGTTGCCGGTCTTAAGCCTGCCCAGGCATCGGTCATGCGTGCTTGAGATAACCCGGGGACCATCTCCAGTGCCATATTGGTAATACGCTGCAGCCCTTCTGTGGTCACCGCCTTATCAAACCCACGGTCCTCTAGTGTTGACCCCATCACCACACGACCATCTGCCCGCGGTACAATATAGCCTTTGTAGCCATAGACCACATGACGGAAAGAGGGGGGGCGCATTTCCACCTGTAAGATCTGACCAGACATGGGTTTAACATGGGTTCGTAAGGGGGGTAGCCCCTTGATCAAGCTACTCCATGCGCCCCCAGCGATGATGACATGATCACCATGGATCACTTCATCAGCCGCACAGACACCAACCACCCGCTCCCCTTGTAACTGCAACCCCGTCACCTGAACGCCAGATCGGAATGTACCACCCAGACGGGAAACCGCGGCAGCCAAAGAGCGTGAGAGCGCGACGGGTTCAACCTGGTGATCATCTGGATAGTAGTTTGCACCGATGATCTGGTCACTCAGTGCGGGTTCCAGCTTGCGGGCATCATCCCGGTCTAGGATTTCAACCCTTAAATCCCGATCCATCATCCATTCGGCACGGCCTGCAGCCAACCGCCCTTCTGCAGGATCCATAGCGACTTCCAAGACCCCACTATCTTCATAGCCACAGTGAACACCCGAGACCTCTTCTAAACGCTGAACAAACTCGCGGAACATGCCACGGCTTGCAACACACAGCTCTAGAAAAGCCCCTGTACCTGAAACCTCCGATTGTGCACCAAGAATACCAGCTGCCGCTGCCGAAGATTCAGCACCGGGTAGTGCTTTTTCCAACAGAGTCACCTGATAACCCTGTTCCAACAAACGAAAGGCACACGCGGTGCCCATAACACCGGCACCCACAATGACCACTTTTTCCATGGTTGAAGCTCCTTAGTACTGCGCCGAACAGCCACGCAGCCCTACCGTGATTAGGTAGGATTAAGATCCAATCGCAAACCATAGGCAGAGGCCTTTCGGGAAGGGTCATAGCCCTCCCATTTAGCCATAGGAATTTCATCCAGCTCTACCATTCGGAAGCCGTTGCGTCGAAAAAAAGCAGCCACCCGCTCACTTTGGGTTGCCGCAAACAGATAGTTTAATGATCGCGCAATCGCATGTTCCGCTACAGTTTGCAGCAAACGTGCCCCAACACCATTACCTTTATAACGTGTTAGGGTATAAATAGAAATGACTTCCCCTGCAAAACTCTCCTGATAGGGTTCCGTCAGCAACCCCACCACCCCAGCCAAACGACTACTCCCCCCAACAAACGCCCCCCACCCTTCTGCCATTAAAGTAAAAAGGTGCTCCTCAGGGCGGTTCATGAGAAAGCCCTCCCCTTCCCCTCGGCGGATTAGAGACTCCACTTCAGAAAAATGATCCAACCTTAGCCGTTCAACCCCACAGTAGTGGTCGGTAGAGAAGTAGGTTCCCGCACCTTCATAGGTAAGCAGCTCGCGTTCAAGGTTTTCCGGTTTACAAAGGCTAACGGAGTGCACACCATTTTCTAGCAACAAACCAATGGCAGATAATACCGGATATTCATGGGCTGGGCGTTGGCTGCGGATTTCACTTAACTGCGCCAAGGACACAAAGTTAATCCACCCCCCTTGATGATCTTTCACGCCCCCTTCACGGCGAAGCAGTAAGACACGGTTGGGACGGAGAGGACAGAGAAAATCTGTCAATTGGTTCATGCCAAGCTGATCGGCATCCCCCAACATCACCGTAACCCGGCTTTTTTGTCCCTGCCAAAGCTGATGGAGTAGAGGCCAGGCACGATGTTGAGGAGCGTAGAGTGCTTGCTCACCCAGTTCAAGCTTTGCCCCTTTTTTTTCCAGCTCATGCGGAATCATCTGCTGAGCAGCAAGTACAAGCAGGCGCACCCCCCCTGACTGTAAATGCTGCATACTGGCATCCAGTTGCTGCCACGCGCTATCATCAAGGGGCTCCAGCAGCACCAAAACCACCACTTGCTGGTGCAGGCTTTTTAAAAAAAAGCCCTGTTCGGAGAAAGAGGAAAGCTGCGACATGGATGCCATGAACTCCATACGAAGAAAAATCTGACCAAATTAGGTTGGTCAAACAGGTTAGCACAGGCTCACCTTAGGGTTGAGGATAAAGAAACACCATGAAAAAACTGATCGCACACCTGCAACGCCTGGATGGACAGGGCTATGGTGCCTATAAAGCCATTAAGGGAAGCTACGAGCTGCCACAGATGAGGTTGGTTGTGGATCATGTACAAGGTGATCCTTTTGCGGAACCATCACACCTTCGTATTTTTTATTCTGCGCACTCAGCAGGGTGGCCATCCTTACAACAGGCGGATCAGGTTCGTGCCTTGGAAGATTATATTGGCCGCCGTCTGGCTGAGCACCAATCACACGCAGCGTTGGCCCATGCAGGGTCTGGTAAAAGTGGTCACATTCATTTTATGCACCATGGCCAACAGGTTCTTAAACGCACAGCGGTTAAAAGAGATGTCGATGGTGTCATTGAAATTAGACTTCAAGCAGGCTTGCCTGCAAATGGACGGCGTATTTTAGGTCAACAAGCTCAACAACTGTTACTCGAGCATATTCCCCATTGGGTCCGCACTTACGCCACGTATAAACCGACGTTACACAGCACCCTAACTCAACACCTTAATGCGGTGACCGATCAGGTCTACCTACGAAACTGGCTTGAACAGAATCAGCATGTCGCCTTTATTGCGCAGGGCTCACGCCTCCCCCGTGCCAGCGGTATTGATGATCACCCTTTACCCCATGGCACACCATTTAATGCCCCTGACCATTTAACCCTTTCAATTGATCTACCCCACAGGGGGGCAACGCAAGGTGTCTGCATTGAACAAGGGATTACACTTTTAGTGGGGGGAGGATTTCACGGTAAAAGCACACTGCTTTCTGCACTGGCCCAAGGTGTCTATGACCATATTCCTGGAGATGGTCGAGAGCTGGTCGTCACCCGTAGCGATGCCGCCAGCATCTGTGCTGAAGAGGGGCGAGCGGTCTCGGGTATTGATATACGCCCTTTTATTAACCATCTACCAACCAAGCGTTCCACACAAAATTTTGTCACCAGCAACGCCAGCGGTAGCACATCTCAGGCAGCCAATATCATGGAGGCTCTTCAAGGAGGAAGCCGTCTCCTACTGATGGATGAAGATCGCGCGGCAACCAACTTGATGATGCGTGATACCTGTATGCAGCAGCTGATTGCCCCACACCAAGAACCCATCACCCCCTTATGTGAACAGATCAGCACCCTACATGAACAACATGCCATCTCCATGGTGGTTGTCATGGGGGGGAGTAGTGCTTTTTTTCCAGCGGCACATCGGGTTTGGCAGTTTGATACTTTTCAGTTGGTGGACCGCACGGCTGATGCTCATCAATTGGTAGCTCCACAAACAACACGCCCAACTGAGGTCGCTAACCTGCAAGCCGCCCTTAAGCAACAGAGAGGGGCAAACCCACAGATACTCAGCCCCAAAAAGGGCAAAAGAGCCATTGCAGTTAAAGTACCTGAGCCTGATTTATTAAACTATGGAGAGGTGCGCATAGACTTACGCCACTTGGAACAGCGGGTTGATCGCGGACAAACCTTGGCCATGGGCTATATGCTGGCCCATTTTTCCCAACACCTGACCATGGATGATGAGCTGCTTACAGCGCTCAGGGCGTGTTATCAACAGATGGTGGAACAAGGGATGGACAAGCTGACACCATTTCCTTTGGGTAACTTGGCTTTACCTCGCTTCTTGGATCTACTGGCAGCACTCAATCGACATCGAGGTTTAATCAATCACCGTATGCCATCCAAACCTTAATACAGGGTCAACACGCGACCGTTTAGCTCTTTTTTGCATTAAACAAAGAATATGTGAAAAAACAGGCACGCCCAACGATGCACAATTTAACCCCGACCCGGTTATCGGCTCTGTTCTTAATGAAAATAAGATCGGCCCCCCATTCAGGCCTTACAATCATCGTTGGATATCGGCTATCTCCACCCTACATGTGACCGGTGATCCGACGGTTCAGCATAAGAGGTCTCTTCAAGCAACATGCATTAACAGCTAGCACCGTAACGGTTAGAAGAGGCCTATTGCCGTAGAACCGATCCATCACGGACAAAAGCATGCCCACCGACCAACCTGCTCCAAGCACGCCATGGAATGATCAGGTAGATCCTGCACGGTTAAACATCGCTTAAAACCTATAAAAAAAGCCCTCAAAACGAGGGCTTTAATTATTAATCATACGATCCATTAATCTTTTCTACAGGCAACTAGGAGACCTTTTTACCACCAAAGTGCTCCACATACTTCTGATCTGTTCCCATAATGTGATTAACCAGCCAGTCTCGCAGCAAACTGGTAAGATCCATATCAATATGAGCTTCGCCTTGGTCAACCTGCTCCACCAGCTCAACAACAGAATCGGTAAATTTCACATGTTCCGGGATATGCTCGGCTAAACCCGGATAGTTATTGCGACGCATGAACGCTTCTTCATCTTTAAAGTGGTTCACGGTGTACTTGACCAGCTCGTCGACCATACTACGCAGTTGCTGACGACCACCATGACCATTGGTAATCTCCTCATGCAGGACATTAACCAGTCGGACCAGCTCTTTGTGTTGAAGGTCAATCGCATCGATGTTGGTTAAAAGAATATCGTTCCAGGGGAAGAACTCTTCTCCACTCTCACATCCCTCTTTACCACAGCTTAAGTAGAGTTGATCCAACAATTTAAACAGATGTCGGCGAACCTTATCAAACCTCGGCATACTGGCTAATGCTTCATCCCGGTGGCCTGCCTCAACCAGGGCAATGACTTCACGGGCCATTTCATGTACCCGGTTATGTAGCTCACCAAGCTCAATAAAACGGGCCATTTCGCCAAAGGAGTCGATACCTTCACTGTAATACCACTTGCCCAGTTCACAATCACGAGAACTGCCGACCTCTGTAGATCGCAGCTGGCTACGCCCATGAATGACATCTTCCAATTTACCGATCCAAGCCAGATGTGCAGCTTTAATACGCTCAATACTAAAGAGAGGCTCACCCACATTAAAGCCACGCTCAGCCGCATCCAGCGATTTACTGGTATCCGCCACCACCTCTGTCAGGAACCCTGAGTACTCGATATCCCCATTCAAGTAGCTAAGCAGCTGCATGGTCTCCATCATTTTTTTCTGAACTTGTACCGATGAGGTCAGAATTTCTGCCGCACCAAAGCGGACGGCATCCGAACTCTCTGCCGCGGTACCAATTTGCTCATTCACAGTATCAGCATGCTGACTAAGGACAACGGCTGTCTCTGCAATTTGCGTCGTATCGTTTGCGGCTTCCAGAGCACTGCGCGCAACCTCCTGGGAAGCATCTGCCAACTCCTGTGCGTTCCGGGTCACTTCACCAGACGCATGGGTAACGGCATCCATAGAGTCCGCAATGTTGGCCACCGAACTGGCCTGATTATCCACCGCATCGGTAATTTGCCGGTTGGTTTCACCCAAGGAGCCAATAATATCGCTTACCCCCTGGGTTGCTTCACTGGCCATCTCTGTACGGTTTTGGATTTCACTCACCTGATCAGAGATCATCTTGGTCGCATCTGCCGTTTGACTGGCCAGCTCTTTGACCTCATTGGCAACAACAGCAAAACCTTTACCCGCTTCACCAGCACCAGCAGCCTCAATAGCCGCATTCAAGGCCAGCATATTGGTCTGCTCGGCAATGCTGTTGATCATTTTGATCACTTTGCCAATTTCACGAGCTGCGCCACCCAAGCTGTGCATCACCTCCAGGGTTTCTGAAATATGCTGCCCAGCCGCGGCTGACATCTGGTCGGCAGAGTCACAACTTTTTGAGACATCTTCCAGCGAACTGTTCAACTCCTCCACCGCACTGGCAACGGTACTGACGGAATCATTAACCCGATCCAAAGAGGCATTAACCTCTGAGATATTACTGTTCATCTCTTCCGCGGCAGAGGCCATGGTGTTGACATTACCACTGGCTTGCTCGGCTGAACCTGCAATCGCTCGTACATCCGTAGCCAACTGTTCCGCAGAGTCCGCAACCGAGGTAATCGACTCTTTAGCTTTATAGATATAATCGTTGAGTTTGTGAATCTCAGCATCCAGGCGGTCATTTTCCAGCACCACATCATTGGCCAGCTCACTGTTGGTATGTGCATCCTTCAACAAAGAGTCTTTAACCGGCACCATCTGGTTGACCACCCCTTTGATGGTTTGCGACTGAACCCCCACCGTACGCAACACCCAAAGGAGCTGGTTACTCATGGAGTTCAACCGATCCACAAAGGTTTGGAACTCTGCACAGAAGTTTCGACCCAAGCGACGGTTAAGATCCCCCACCGCCATCAGGTCTAAATGGCGACTGATCCGAAGAACCTGTTTATTCAGGGTTAGCTGACGCCACAGGGTAAATAACAAGACAAAACCACCAATCAACAGTGTGATAATGGTGGTCATGGTTAAACTGGAGATCACTTCATCGGTCTTAGTATTGGACTCACCGGCAACAATGACCACCGCTTTGTTCATGTTTTTAAGCAGTTCAATGCTCTCATCATGAAACACAGCCGCAATCTTATCCTGCTCACGCCCCGAGGGCGTGGCCAATACTTTTTTGACCGTAACTTGATATCGCTTCCAGATATTTTGAACTTTTTGTAGTTGAGCGAGATTTGCCTCGGACGGGCGCACCATCTGTACCAGTTTGGCAGGATCTTTGACATCCGGATTAAGCACTTTAACGGTTGTACCACCGTTAATTAAGGCATCCAGTGTTCGGTCAAACAGACGCAGGGTTTTATCTAAACCAGCCTCATACTTAGCACGTTGCGGTGCGCCTTTCTGCAGTGCTGCGATCAACATAACCTCTTTGGCTGCTTTCTGAGAAAGCATGCGCTGGCGCCCTGCCATATTGATGGTATTCGCGTATTCGGATCCTAGCTGTGTGGTTTTGTCATAGTTCAAGCCTGCCAAAACAACCAGTACCAGAATAAGAATGGAGAGTATCCGAAAGGAGGCTTTCAGGCTCAAATTGGTCCCAACTCCACCCAACATTTTATCAGCATTCATATCAGCGAATCCCCAAGAACATCGCAGACAACCGTTATTATCAAGCCCCCCCCACATACAACGGCGATATTTTAGCACATGTCTAAAAAAAATGGCCCGGACAATTAAGATCCAGGCCATTTTCCTGCAGAAGCAATCCTTGATAAAGATCAAAGAGATCGGCGTTCAAGCCCCAGATCTGGTTCTGCATCCAAATTTGCAGCATTGGTCACAACAGCCGTTTGTGCCATGGCAGGTTGCAAATAGGTTTCTGTCACATGCTTAAGATCTTTCCATGTCACACCCAGCACCTGCTGACGGAATGCCTTACGGACATCCCCTCCCCGTCCCCGTCGCTGATCGTGGTAGGCACGCTTGGCTTCACCGGAAGGAGAGCCCGGCTTATCCATACTACCAATCACATTGAGGATCGACTCTTCCAACAAACTGTCCGCATGATCATCTTTTAACAGCCAGTCAATGGCACGATCAAAATCGTCCAAGGTTCCACCTAAACGGGGATCCCGGAAAGATTGAAAGCGGAAAGCGGCAGCATCGGCATCAAAGCCAGCACCAGAACCATAGGCCCCACCTTTTTCACGAATGGCGGTATGTAAAAAGCCATTTCGCATTAGCGGCCCCAATACCGTTAGAGCGGGCGCATCTGCATGGGTATAGGGTACGGCGGCGTAACCACGGGCACAGTAGTTCACCTGAGTGGGGGTTACCCAAGCCATATTCACAGGGGCCTGATCAACCTCAATACCCACGGGATCCGATGAATGGCCGCTGGTACGCTGCCAAATACGCCCAAGGTCCTCTTGTAAGGCCTGCTGTTGGGCTGCCTCACCAACACCCAAAAAGGTCACGCCCCCCCCAGCAATACGGTCACGAATGGCGATGAGTTTTTCAGAGAGCCCCTTCAACGCGGCATCATCTTCCAAGGAACGATCCAACGCCTTTAACAGGCCAATAGAGGCCATGCCCCCCCAGCGCTCACTCATCGCTGCCGAAGGACTCATCCCCTTTAATGCAGAGGCAATAGCAAGTGCTGTACCTGCATTACTAATTTTCATCTCTGCACTGGCACGCATCTGCCCCACCAACTCTTTGAGGCGGGTCAGTTCATCAAACCGTGCAGAGGTCAGGGTATCTTGCAGCAGGGCAACCATTTTATCCCGGTTGCGCACCAACGCTTTGGAGGAGACGGTAAAGCGGCTGCCATACTGATTCACATCATCTGCCATGGCTGTAATGGAGCCTCTGGCCCCAACTCCACCCGTAAACTGGGAGATCAGAGCCTGGGTTTGAAGATAATCACGGCCACCACTACCAACCTCCACCGCACACGCCCCATAAAGCGGCATAAGATCCAACAGCTCAGGCTCAAGCTCAGGCATATCGGTAAACGCTTGGAGATAGATCAAGCCATTTGTGGGCTGGCTAAACCACTCCATCTGTTGCTCAACCTTTTGCCCTTCAGGAATCAGCAGATCTTTGGGCACATCCGCCAATGTAACCTTAGGCAGAACCTCAGGATCATCCTTAAACTCCTGACGCTCCTTCAGGGCAACCGCCTGGGCACGCAACTGCTCTTTTTCGGCATCACTGAGTCTGTTCTGCATCCCCTGCAGCCGCTCTTTTTCGGCCGACTCCATCCGTTTGTTTTGCGTGCCATCAGGTGTCAGGGTAAAACGCACACGGTGGGGGTTATCCAGCAACCATGTGCGAACCAGCGAGGGAATAAACTGAGGATCTGCAGCTGCTTCCCGCAAACGCGTTAAGGCGGCATCCATATTCAAAGCCGCAACGCCATCACCACCATGCAAGGTCGCAGGCAGTGCCGTTAGCATCAACTTCAAGCCATAGGGCAGGCCATCACCCGTAACTTCACGGCGTGAGAGCTCCAACTGGTGCAACACGGCCTCAACCTGCTCAGGGTCAACCCCCTTTTCAGCCACATCATTCAACACATCCAAAATGAGTTGTTCAACCGCCTCGGCCCGATCCGACTCCGACCCTTCAACACCACAGGAGAAGGTCATCTCTCGGCCAGAGTCATCCACCCCACAAACGGGGGAAGGGGCATTGCCCAAATCGGTGGTTTCCAGCGCTTTAAGTAGAGGAGAAGCACTGTTATCCAACAACACCCCAGAGAGCAGGTGTGCTTTGAGCAAATCATCCAGGTTGACACTCTTTGGCCATAACCACGCCAGCACTTGGTGGGTTTTGGCGGTGAGATCCTCTTCCCCATCGGCGGCATAGCTGTCCTGTGCCACCTTGGGTTCTGAAAAACGCTGCTCATCCGGCACTTGCAGATGGCTGACATCCAGATGTTCAAAACGGCTAAGCACCCGTGACTGAAAATGGGCTTGATGCTCAGCGGCAGGAATATCCCCATAGGTCATAAAGACGGCATTGGAAGGGTGGTAATGGGTGGCGTGAAAGGCCTTCAGCTCATCCCAGGTCAGATCAGGAATATGAACCGGATCTCCACCACTGTTATGATGGTAGGTAATGGTTGGGAACAGGTGGTGAGAGAGCTGGTCCCATAAGGTACGAATGGGGCTAGCCATCGCCCCTTTCATCTCATTAAAGACCACCCCTTTATAGACCAGATCACTCTGGGCATTATCCAGATCCTCAGGCTCAATCCGGTAACCTTCCTGGGCAAAGTCCAGTTCATGAAGGTTCGGGAAAAAAGCGGCATCCAAATAGACTTCCAACAAATTGTTGAAATCTTTTTTGGAGAGGGAGGCAAAGGGATAGGCGGTCCAATCACTGGCAGTAAAGGCGTTCATAAACGTTGCCAAAGAGCGCCGGATCATGGTGAAAAAAGGGTCTCGAACCGGAAAACGTTCCGAACCACTTAGAGCCGTATGCTCCAAAATATGGGCGACACCGGTGGAATCCTTAGGGACGGTTAAAAAAGCCACCAGGAAAGCATTTTGATTATCCTTGGTCGCCATATGTAGATGACGAGCCCCGGTCACCTGATGTTGGTAGGACTCCACGGTGATATTCAGGGCCGCAACTTCCTGGCGGTCCACCAATTTGAACAGCGAATCAGACATAGATACCTACAATGGTTGATCGATTTAAAAGCGCCGAAGTGCGCTATAAACTATAGGCCAAACAGGAACCACTAAAGTTCCCATTAACCAATGCTAACCGGTTTCTCCCCCTTTAGGCAGGGGAAAACGTCGCATCATCCAGGGGATCATCAAGAGACCTGGCAGTGCGGCGAGTGTTGTAATGCCATAAAAAAGACTCCAGCTGCTCAGTTCGGCCATCCAGCCAGCATTGGATGCCAGCATGGTACGCCCTACGGCTGCCAAAGAGGAGAGTAGTGCATACTGTGTTGCCGTATAGGCCCGGTTACAAAGGCCTGATAAGTAGGCGACAAATGCAGCTGTTCCCATTCCTCCCGCCAGATTTTCCACCCCAATGGTGACCGCTAACATCGAAACATTATGGCCAACCTCAGCCTGTATCACGAACATAAGGTTAGAGAGCATCTGCAGCACACCACACAACAGCAGTGCCCGCATCATACCCATGCGTGAAACCACCACCCCACCAATAAGCCCACCGATAATAGAGGCTGCTAGGCCAAATAATTTACTGATGTTGGCGATCTCAATTTTGGTAAAGGCCAACTCCAGGTAAAAAGGGTTACTCATGACCCCAGCCAGGGCATCACCCAATTTGTACAAAAGAATAAAGACCAATACCCATAACCAGCCGGGACGCGTCATAAAATTTTGAAAAGGAGCAAGGACAGCATCTTTAAACCAGGGCACGAACCCACCATGCCCCTGCATGAGCTCCTTGGGAGCGCCCTTGGGTTCTACATTCAACAGCACCGTCACCATGCCTACAGACATACAGAGGGCCATGATCCCATAGGTGGCCGCCCATGAGACACTACTGGCCAAGTAAAGCGCCCCTGCCCCGGACACCAACATACCCATACGGTACCCCAAAACAATCATCGCAGCACCGGCACCCTGCTGGTGATCCTCCAGCAGTTCAACCCGATAAGCATCAATCACAATATCCTGGCTGGCACTCATAAAAGAGACCGTCAATGCCAGGATGGCAGTCACAAATGGCGCCTCAAGCGGGTTACTTAACCCAAGAAGAAAGATGGTGACCGCTAAACCTACTTGAGTAAACAACGCCCAACTGCGGCGACGGCCAAATCGCCGAGTAAGCCAAGGAATGGCCAGAGAGTCCATCAATGGAGCCCAGGCAAACTTAAAGGTGTAGGGCACACCCACCAAAGCAAACAAACCAATGGTGGTTTTACTAATACCCTCCTCCGCCAACCAGAGGGTCAACGTGCCAAACGTCAGGGCCAGTGGTAGCCCACTTGAGAAGCCAAGAAACAGCACAGCCATAACACGACGTTGGCCGTATAGATTCCAAACATCTTGTAAGCTCTTGAACATACGAGGTCTGACCGCCATTTATGCGACAAAGGATGGTTTACACAGGAACGCGGTTCTATACATGCAATTTCTCATCCAAGGGACTATAATGGCGCTTTTTCCCATGTAAGCAGGAGTAGAACACCATGGCACGCATCGCCACGGAATCTCGAGAGACCGGCGAAACTTTTATCAACGTCACCATGAACCTGGATGGCACTGGCCAATCCAAAATCGAGACGGGTGTTGGCTTTTTGGACCATATGCTGGACCAAATTGCCCGTCACGGGCGCATGGATCTGGAGATCAAAGCCAATGGTGATCATCATATCGATGACCACCACACCGTTGAGGATGTGGGCATCACCATGGGTTACGCCTTTCGTAAAGCCATTGGTGACCGCCGCGGTATTGTTCGCTACGGCCACGCCTACGTTCCTCTGGATGAAGCTCTTTCCAGAGTGGTTATCGATCTATCTAACCGTCCGGCATTGACTTGGCGGGTTCAATTTCCCACAGAAAAAGTGGGCAACTTTGATACGGAACTGTTCAAAGAGTGGTTTGTTGCCTTTGCGCAAAACGGCGGGATCACCATGCATGTGGAAAATCTCTATGGAGAGAACACCCACCACATTGCCGAGAGCTGTTTTAAAGCCCTGGCCCGCGCACTGCGCATGGCTTGTGCGGAAGACCCCGGCCTGGCTGGTGGCGTTGCCAGCACCAAAGGCACCCTCTCGGATTAAGTTTTGAAGGAATATAGAGATGATTACCGTTGTTGATTATGGCTCAGGCAACCTGCGTTCTGTCTCCAAAGCGCTCGAGCAAGTGGGGGGATCCGTGGTGGTCAGTAGCAACCCCGCAGATATTGTCAAAGCTGATCGGGTGGTTCTTCCGGGTGTTGGCGCTTTCGCGGACTGCCGCCGCAATTTGGATGAAGCAGAACTAACGGACCCTGTGTTAGCACATATCCAGGGGGGCAAGCCTTTTTTGGGTATCTGTGTTGGCATGCAAATGCTGTTTGATGAAAGCCATGAGTTTGGTAACCACCCAGGCTTTGGCTTGGTACCGGGCAAGGTAGAAGCTTTTTCTAAGAAAATGCAGGATCCTGCAGATCTAAAACGCTACCTTAAGGTTCCTCACATGGGCTGGACCCCTGTACACCAGACGGTCAAGCATCCCATGTGGGAAGGTATTGAGGAGATGGCACATTTCTATTTTGTGCACTCCTTCCATGGTGTGGTTGACCACCAAGCCCACCAGCTCGGGCAAACCACCTATGGTATTCCTTTTACCTCTGCGGTGGGGCACGATAATATTTTTGCCACTCAGTTCCACCCAGAAAAAAGTCAAAACAACGGCCTAAAGCTGCTGGAAAACTTTGTTAATTGGCAGCTTTAAATGGTTAGAAGGGGGCCCTAAACGGCCCCCACGCCCATCCTCATTGGAGCCCAGATGTGCGTGTTAAACAAATTGAATTCAAACAGTTCCGTCAATTCCGCCATTTCACCCTAGCACTTGATCCACAGCTTACCTTGCTAACCGCAGCCAATGGTGGTGGCAAGAGCACCATTTTAGATGGCATAGCCTATCTACTCACCCCCTATATCCAGCAGATCACAGGCCGTGGCACGCTTAACCTTAAGCCACATGATCTTAGGGTCATACCTGGTGGGCACACCCCGCCCTACTTACAGTTGAGTATCGACACCAACAGCGGGCTTACATGGGACCATACCCTGCGTCGCGTCTCTAAAGCTGGGAAGACTAAAACCAAGCTAAAAAGCCATGGGCTCAAATCCCTTAGAACCTACTTGGAAAACCGGTTAGTCGATACCAGTCGCTCCCTCTCCATCTGTGCCTATTTTGGCCAAACCGCCGCGACATCGAAGAGAGTCAAAACTAAGCTTCGTCAACACGACCTCAGGCTACTTGCCCTGCAGGGTAGCATGGATGTCTCCATGGATGCCCCCTGGCCACTTAAACAGTATGTACAACAGATGTCACCCACCCAAAAAGCTTGGCTGGATGCGGCCATTCATAGGGTTCTTCCTCATCTGAGCCATCTCCGTTTTGATAAGCATGGCGCATGGATCTTGGATTGCCATCAGTCTCCAGAGTCCACCACCCCTTTAAGGTTTAAACAACTTTGTGAAAGTGATCGTTTTCTACTAACCCTGGTAAGCCACCTATCTACACGATTGATGTTGGCGAACCCTAACCGCCCACAGCCCTTAACAGGGGGGAAGGGGGTTATATTAATCGATGGGATCGAGCGCTATTTACACCCTAGACAACAGCAACTCATCCTGCCTCTATTGATGAATCTTTTCCCTAAGTTACAGTGGATTATCACCACCCACAGCCCACAAGTGATCACCTCAATCCCCCCTCATCACCTGCGCATGATCCATGGAGAAGGCGCCCACCCTTCCGTCGAACAGGCCAGCTTTACTGAAGGGGCCGAAGCGCAGCAGGTGTTAAAAGAGGTGCTGGAGACCAACCCACGGCCAGAACACCTCCCTATTGTGCAAAAATTACGTCGCTATCAAGCCATGGTTGCACAGGGCAGTTGGGATCGACCCGAAGCACTAGGGCTACGCCAGAGCCTCGATCAATGGGGCGCCGAGCATGAGCCTGAGCTAAAGCGCCTGGATATGGATATACGCTTGAAAGAACTGGATCGCCCCCAGTGAAACCTATTGTTAAACAAGCAGAACCTGCTGCGTTAACTCAGTTCAGACAGATCTACCCTGAAGCCAACTGGGAAGGGCTCCGCCAAGCCAACCCCCCTGTATACCCCCATTTAAAAGCACAACTGCGCCAAGACCAGGGGGGGCTATGTGCCTATTGTGAAATTGATTTAAAACCAAAAAAGTCACCGCAGGAGGTCGATGACTTCCGCATTGAACATTTTCACCCCAAATCCGATATACATGGTCACTGGACCCTCAATTGGTCCAATATGCTTGGGGTCTGCCATGGAGGATCCCAACGTCGCGTGACAGAGTCAGGCCAACGTTTTACCGAAAATAAGCGGGATCATAGTTGTGATGTTCCCAAAGGGGCCAAAGCGCTGGATGATATCATCCTAAATCCGTTGAATATTCCAAAAACACCCGCCCTTTTTCACTTTGACCGTGCCATGGGCAGCATGCGCGTTGATCAAAAAGCCTGTGCACAAACGGGTATTTCAGCCGAAAAAGCTCAGGCGACGATCGATCATCTTCACCTCAACAGCTCTCGCCTACTACGTATGCGTCAACAGGTGTTAGACCACCTTAACGAACAGCTAATGACACTGATGGATGATGGTTTGACCCTGCAACAGGCGCGGGATCGCCTCGCCTTAGCCTATCTGAGTAAAAACCATGAAGGACTCTGGCCTGTGGCGTTTTTTTCCGCCATTCGCCACTATCTGGGGCAAAGTGCAGAGTCCCAGTTAACAAAAGAAAACAGCGCCCCTTCTTCGTAACAAAACTTAACTATAGTTGGAACTTGTGGCAGCCTAACCTTACTAAAGTTAAGTACCGTTTTTTTTGCATCGGCACCACTGTAGGGGGAGGATTGCCATGCCATTCATCAAACGGGCCCTTTTGGGTGCGCTGATTTTTTTTACTTCATTGAACAGCCTTCTGGCTGAGCCCACCCCCAATTTTCAGGGGCAAACCATCCGTGTCGGGGTGATGGATGCCTCGGCCATTGGGGCACCCGCTACGGTTCATGCTCGCAGCTGGGAGCAACGAACAGGAGGGCGTGTAAACGTTGACAAATTTGCCTTCCAAGATCTCTTTAAGACCTTTAATCAGGCCATTCAGGATAAAACCCCAGCATTTGATGTCATTTTCTATGCACCAGCATGGGCAGGTGACTTTGCGGACCATCTACAACCCGTTCCTCTAGCGCTAAGAGACGCCGAACATTTTATTGATATCCACCCCACCTACCGTGATCGTTTGATGCACTGGGGGGACGAGATGATTGCCGTGACGGTAGATGGTGATCTCTTTTTGGGCTACTACCGCACCGATCTCTTTGCCAACCGAAAAAACCGCATTGATTTTAAAAGCCGTTACGGCTACCCCCTCGCCCCACCTGCCACTTGGCGCCATTACCGCGATATTGCAGAGTTTTTCACAGGTCGACAGAGACCAAATGGCCATCAACTCTATGGGGTCGCAGAAGCTTTTAAACGGGGCGGCCAACAGTTTTGGGATCTATTTAGTCGGGCGGCCGCCTATACCAACGCCCCCGAGCAACCGGGTGGTCAGTTTTTTGATCCTGAGACCATGCAAGCCCAGATCAATAATCCAGGTTGGGTACAAGCCACCACCGATTATAAGGAGGCCCTAAGCTTTGCACCGCCTCATGCCATTGACTTCGGCATTGTGGAGGCTAGAAAAGCATTTCTTAGTGGTCAAACAGCCATGATCCTGGACTGGGCAGATACCGCCACGTTGGCGCCAGATGAAAAAAACAGTCAGGTTGCTGGGCGTGTTGGGTATTTCACACTACCCGGTGCCGATCGTGTTTGGAATGGTCGCTGGAAAACCTACACCCCTCCTCATCAAACAACATTTTTGGCATTTGGGGGGTGGGTCGCCAGTGTCCCTAAAAACAGTCAAGCCAAGCAGGCTGCCTGGGACTACATCATGTGGTATGCCAGCCCTGAAAACAGCCTTGCAGATGTGGTCACCAGTGGAACAGGTATCAACCCTTATAGGGAATCTCACTTTATCGCCATTGATCGATGGCTTGGCACACTCTCTCTGCCCTCGGCCTCCAATTTTTTAGGGGTTATTCAACAGAGCCTGGATGCACCACATGTGGCTTTGGATCTGCGTTTACCGGGTTTTCACCAATATACGGAAGCACTGGAAACGGAGCTGGATACCATTCTTCGGGGTAAGCAACCAATCCAAGCAGGTTTGGATCGGGTGGCTCAGCAGTGGGAGATCATTACAGATAAACTGGGGCGAGACAAACAACGCCAACACTATCGCTCATCCATGGGGTTATCCAATTCAGAGGGAGAGGAACCATGAAAACCCGCTATACCTTAAACCTTTTCATCTTTCTACTGCTTCTTGGACTTTGGGTAACACCAACAGCCTCTGCTCAGTCACAACAATTTTTAGTCGGCTTTTCTCAGGCGACCACAACAGAGCCTTGGCGGTTGCTGTTTAATAAACTTCTTAGGGAAGAGGCTGAACGGCATCCCCAACTAAGACTACTGGTACGAAATGCCCAGGATGACATTCAAAAGCAGATTAAAGATGTGCAAGAGTTCATCAAACGAGATGTGGACATTATTTTAATCTCGCCAAAGGTTTCAACAGCTTTAACCCCTGTGGTTAACCAAGCGCACAAGCTGGGCATTCCCACCATTGTTCTAGACCGAGATCTTGATAACGACCACTACACCCAGTTTATCGGAGGGGATAATCTTGAAATTGGACGTGCCGCAGGACGTTTTGTAGTGAAACAATTGGGCGGCCCAGGAGAGGCACAAGGCCATATTGTAGAGATATGGGGTGGTATCAAATCAACCCCAGCTCATGACCGTCACAACGGCTTTTTTGAGATTATTTCCCAAGAGCCCGGCATTCGCATCCTCAACCCGATGCAAGATGGAGATTGGAAACAGGACCAAGGCTATGAAATTATGGTCGAAGCATTAGAAAAACATGCTAAGATCGATATTGTCTATGCCCATAATGACCCGATGGCCTTTGGCGCTTATCTCGCCGCAAAAGATATTGGACGAGAACGACAAATTGCTTTTATAGGTATTGACGGTATTCCGCAAGAAGGGGTGCGCTGGGTACACCAAGGCATTATGAAGGCCACCTTCCTTTATCAAACACCTGGCGAGGAAGCCATTCGGCAGGCGATCAAGCTACTCAATGGAAACGCCATACCCAAACGGGTCACCCTGCCAACCTATGCGATTACTAAACACAATGCAGAGGATATTTTAAAGAAGCATGGACTGTTAAAATAAGCCGATGATGGGGTTGAGCAACCCAACAGAAAATCCATCTTAAAGAATTGCTAGGAGTCTATAGGGTATGCCCCCATCCTTAACACAAAAGATGGTGCATCATTTCCCCAAATTATTGGGGCAACATACACCATGGCATATCCGACTTAATGTAGCTTTCGGCCTCATCGCATCCCTGGTCATCATCTCTGCGGTTCTTTCCAGTTATCAACTTATCCGTTATGGTCAACTGGTTGAGCGAACCATTGAACAGGCACTCCCCGCACTAGAAGCCGCTAAAGAGCTTTCAGAACACAGTGCCCTACTCTCTGCAGGCCTGCCGGCACTCAATCATGCCCGAACACTCGATGAGCTGGAGGGGGTCGATACAACCTTAAACACCCACCGACAGCAGATAAGTAGTCGCCTAGAACAGCTCAAACACTGGCTTCCATCGCAACAGTTGCTGCAAATTCAAGATCAAGTTGAGCAGATGGGGGACTCCTTTACCCAACTGATCAAACTCCATGCGTATCGATTAAAGCTTGAACATAAGCAAGATCAAAACCGTAAACATCTTCGGGATGTCCGAACCGCGATTTTGGATGCCACGGCCCCTTTGATTTATGGCACGGCCTCACTTAATCAGCTTTTTAGTCGCCGGGTCGCTCGACGCTTAAAGAGTGAACAGCTTAATCTTACCTTTAGCACGGCCAAGCTTCATGAAAGCCTGAATCATCTCGCAAGAGATCTTGCAGAACTGTGTTTTACCCCCCAAGCTGACTCGACACATGCCCTCAAAAGTGATCTCAGCCAAACACCCCGAAAAAAAATTGCACAACATATTCAGCAACTGCGTTTTTTTTCTGAGCAACTCCCTGAGCTTGTTGATCTTTTGAACATGGACCTGCAAGGGAGCTTACAAGATCCCAAATGGCCTTGCCATAATCAGGAACAGATGCCCGTTCTGGATGTTCTTAACCGTTTGCATCACGCCCAACAGAGCAGTGCCAAATTACTGATTGGACATAATAGAGCCATTGCACAGCAGCTCCCTAAAAAAATTCAAGCCTTGATGCAAACCACAACCAAACAATTGAAATTGGCTATGAATATCAAGGCTGACAGCAACCAACTCAATAACATGCTGGCGGCTGCTCTCTTTACACAAAACATGAATGAACTGTTGCCACTAAACACCACAACCCACCAGACTTATGCACACTTTCGTAATGCCGTCACACAGTTTAAAAAAGTGCCATTGGCGGAACGTAATCCAATTTTAAAAGCCAAGATCATTGAAATTCTGGATTATTTCCAGTTGATCATTGAGGGGGAAACCGCCATTTTTCCCATACAGCGTAAACAGTTGGCCAATCAGCAGGGTATTAAACAAAATATTGAGGTCAACCATCGGGTAGCCCGCCTACTGTCTACCCGTGTCGCCAAACTGGTCACAGATGTTAAACAAGGGGTTGAAGAGCGCCGTCATACCATTGGGCAGAGCCTACCGACACAATTATGGTTATTGGCACTAACGACAGCAGGGTCACTGGTAGTTGTGACGCTTATTGCCCTGGTGACAAGCCGCCTTCTGCGCCGCCATCAGCAACAACTGACAGAGAGTGAAAAACGCCTACGCATTGTGGTTGAAAACATGCCCGTTTTACTGCTGGCTTTAGATAAGCAGGGGCATATTGTTGTTTGGAATAGTGAATGTGAGCGGGTTACGGGTTTCTCTGAGTCTGAAGTCATTGGGCAACCTGATATCCTTTCTAAACTTTACCCAGACCCCCAACAACAGGAGTGGGTTGCCACAACCTTTACACAAAATTCCAATAATTTCAGAAATGTTGAAATCACCTTAACCAGTAAAGATGGACAGCAACACACCATTGCCTGGTCGAGTATTCACCGATCCTATCCTATACCTGGATGGGAAGCCTGGGCGGTTGGGGTCGATGTGACAGAGCGCAACACCCTGGAGCATGAACTTTTATTACACCGGGATCATCTGGATAGTCTGGTACACAGCAGAACACAAGCCCTTGAACAGGCCATGCGGGATTTGGCACAAAAAAGCTCTGAGAATGAACGCCTTAATGAGGATTTAGCTGAACGTGTTGAGGTTGAGGTTGAGAAAAACCGCACAAAGGATGCTCTTTTAATTCATCAATCGCGTCTTGCGGCGATGGGGGAAATGATTGGGAATATCGCCCACCAATGGCGTCAACCTTTAAGCGCGGTTAACCTTATGCTATTCAACATAAAAGACCTACATAGTTTTGGTGAACTATCACCCGAACGGCTCTATGAAAAGGTTGAACGTGCCAGCCATTTACTCCAAAGCATGTCCCACACCATTGATGATTTCCGCAACTTCTTTAAGCCTGACAAAGTTAAAGAGCGTTTTGACCTGAAACAGACGGTTGAGCATGCCCTCTCCTTGGTGCATTCTGCGATGGAAAACCACCAAATTGAGATGCGCTTTACACCACCAACGCAGCCAGTAGAGATTCTGGGTTACCCCAGGGAACTTTCACAGGTAATTTTATTGATTCTCAATAACGCTAAGGATGCTATTGTAGAAGCTGGACAAGAAAAAGGGGTTATATCTCTTAATCTTACACAATCTGACAGCGAGGCCATTCTTGAAGTTCAAGATAATGGCACAGGTATTCCTGATGAAATTTTGGATCGTATTTTTGATCCCTATTTCACCACCAAGGATGATAACAAGGGGACCGGCATTGGCTTATACATGGGCCGGATGATTGTCATGGAGCATATGCAAGGCCTGATTGAGGCTAAAAACCAAGCAGCGGGGGCTAGCTTTAGCATACGCATTCCATTGGCAGAGCCAAATAATGGGAACGAATAGACTAGGATGGGGAATATGGGGCACTATCAAAGCAATTTAGCCACCAGCAAACTACACATTCTTTATGTCGAAGATGAGGATATTATACGTGATGAGCTGGGGAGCTTTTTACGTAGACGTGTCGAAACCTTGGATACTGCGTGCAATGGTGAAGAGGGGCTGGAAAAATTCAAAGCCAATAAACCTGATATTATTGTTACCGATATCCGCATGCCTAAGATGGACGGTTTACAGTTAGCTGAAGCCATTAGAGCCATTGACCCTGAAGTCCCCATCGTTGTCACAACCGCCTATAATGACGAGACTTTTTTTCTTAAAGCCATCTCTATTGGTATTGATGAGTTTATTCTCAAGCCAACCAACCCTGATCAGCTGATTACGGCCATTAATAAACTGGCTAAACATATTGAAGCCAAAAAAGAGAGTGTCCGCCGCCAGCAGTTTATTGAGATGCTCTTAGAGAGCCTGCCAGCCTTTATTTTGGTGGTTAATGGAGACCAGATTGAGCACGCCAATGCGCCCCTACTCCATTTTTTGGGGTTAAGCCATATGGAGCAGCTTGATTCCAACGGAGACCTAATCACCCGCGCCATCTGTACAGAAGCTAACGATGGTTTGGCCCACCTGTTGGAAAGAGGGGATTGGCTGAGTTACCTGACCCAGCGCTGTAACACACTGCCCTCGGTCAAGCTACAAGAGCCAGGAGAGCCGGATAAAACCCCGATAACTTGTGCCATTTCCTGGAGTTTCGATGCGACAGCCGGGCGGCAGGTTTTTACCTTTACCGATCTTTATTTAATCCAGAAAAAGATCAATGATCTGGAAAAGCAGGTCTACCATGATCCTTTAACAGGTGCGGCCAACCGCTCACGGCTTTATGAGAAGTTTCATGAAGAGATGAAACGCAGTGAGCGCTATGGTTCCCCCGTTTCAATTCTGCTACTGGATATTGACCATTTTAAACAGGTTAACGACACCTATGGCCACAATGCGGGGGACCAAGTTTTGTTGGATGTGGTCAACCGTATACAAGCCCATATACGGGTTACCGACCTTCTGGGCCGCTGGGGGGGTGAAGAGTTTTTGATGATTGCCCCTGAAACCATTATGGGGTCTGCCCTGGAAGTTGCAGAGATCATTCGGGGTTTAATAGCCCAGGTACCCTTTGGTGATGTTGGACAGGTAACCTGTAGTATCGGCGTTGGCCAATTAGGCAAAGGGGAGTCTATGCACCAATGCCTGGAGCGTATTGATGCGGCCCTCTACCGTGCGAAGAAACAAGGGCGCAACCGGGTTGAAATGGCAGATGACAATTAATTTTTAAACCATTTTGCTCAGTCAACAAGGCGGCCTACCGACTGCCAACGGGAAGGGACAGGCTGCGTACGCCATGTTAAATCCATCCCCCCCTTCAACCTATGCCAACGCGGTTGCAGGTAATTGAGGGTGATGCCAGCATACCCTAAAGTAACCGCTATTGTACTCCAAATGGCTGCACCGGCCTGAAGGGTCATAAGAGCCATAAGGGCAACCCCCACAAGCTCTAGCCACCAGCCGATACGTTGCCGGTTCAAAATCCACACCCCCACCAAGCCACTTAGGAGCAAATAGAGCCCTGTGGCCAAAAAGGTGCTGTTCTCTAGCCAGTAAGGTAACCCCTGCACCCCAGTGACCTGAATGGTAACCCCCAGCCAGAGCACATAAAAAAGTAGGATAGAGCTACTCAGCACACGCAAAAGGCCTAAAAAATACCCCCAACGATAGCCAGACCGATCCATAGGCCCGTCTTGATCAAGGTTTCCACACACTTTGGTATACAAAAAATGGGTTAGCGCAAACAGGGAAACCGGCATGAGGGTAATAAGAAGAAAAAAGATGGGTTGGTAACTGCTTAAGTTGAAGGTGAGCATGATACGCTCCAATACGATGTTAAAAAAATCTATAAAATTCGATCTCTTTTTTAACATCTACTTACGAGCAAACCAAGGAAATCACCATTTATTGATGTAAATTTTTCATGACTTTTCTATTTTTCTCTCCTTATGCAAGAAAACTTTAGCCAACCGTATAGCTTTGCAGTGCTGCTAAAAGACTTTTTTTACGGATGGGTTTGGTAAGGTAATCATCAAACCCATTAGCCAGAGCCCGATCTCGGTCCTGACGCATGGCATTGGCGGTTAATGCAATAATGGGAATAGGCTTGCGGTTGGGTTGCCGGGCTTCCCAAGCGCGAATTTTTTCAACAGATCCATAGCCATCCAAACGGGGCATCTGAATATCCATAAGGATCAGATCATAATGATGACTGATCATCATTTCATACCCTTTCAAGCCATCTTCAGCACACTGCAACACATGCCCAGAATGTTTCAAAAAAGCCTCAATAAGCAAACGGTTATCTAGTGAGTCATCGACTAAAAGAATCCGTAGATGTTTGTTGGATGCTATCTTGGGTTGTACGTAGGCTTGGTTGTTCGTTGGCGCCAAGGAAGAGGGCTTATCTAAGTCAGCTTGAGGTAAGGCCAGCGAGAAGAAGAAGCGACTGCCCTGCCCCACTTTACTCTCTAATTGCATGGTACCCCCCATGGCTTCCACCAGGTTGGTACAGATGGTCAAACCCAGCCCAGAACCACTACGTGCGGCCCCTGCCCCCTCTAACACCTGAGCAAAGGGGGCAAAAATACGTTGCTGATCTGCGGGGGAAATACCCACACCACAATCACATACCTCAAACAAAACACATCCATCACTGGGCTGCGAGACCCCTAAACTTACAGAGCCTTTATCCGTAAATTTAACCGCATTACCCAGCAAGTTATGCAGGACCTGACTTAAACGCTGACCATCTACCAGTACATGTTTAGGAAGATGTTGATCCCAATTTAGTGAAATAGATACCCCCTTCGTACGAGCCTGCACCTCCACCATGGCCAAGGCTTCACGTGCTAATTGTTGAATATCAACCCGGGCTGGTTCCAACACCAGCTCACCAGCTTCGATCTTGGAAATATCTAAAATATCATTGACCAAATTAAGCAGCACTTCACCAGAACGAGAAAGCACCTGTAAGTAGGAGAGTTCATCTGTTGTCAGGTTGGCCAACTGTAACATCTCTGCCATGCCCAAAATGGCATTAATCGGGGTACGCAGATCGTGGCTCATATGGGCAAGAAACTCAGATTTAGCCAAATTGGCCTTTTCCGCTTGATGCATGGCATCCAAAATTTGCTGCTCTTGCTCTTTTTGTTCAGTAATATCCCAGTTCACACCCACCATACGTTCTGGTTGATTATGCTCATCGTAGACCACAACCGCAGAAGCTTTGATGGTACGGATAGAACCATCGGGCCAGCGCACACGAAACTGCGTATCAAAAGCTGCTCCGCCATCCACAGCCGCCTGCAACTCAGCTTCTGCACGCTCACGATCTTCTGGTAACACCGCTTGCTGCCACGCTTCATAAATACCTGAAAATTTTTCTTTGGGTATCTGATACATGGCAAACAATCGATCATCCCAGCTTAAGTCCTGGTTTTTTAAATTAAGCAACCAGACCCCAAGCCCACCAGCCCGAGCAGCAAGCTCCAAACGACGGGTATACTCTTGAAGGGTATCTTCATTCTGTTTTTGCTCGCTGATATCCCAGTTAACGCCAACCATTTGTAAGGGGTTATTCTCTTCATCTCTAACCACAACAGCCGCTGCCTGAATATAGCGGATATCACCATTTGGCCAACGTATTCTAAAGACCGTATTAAAGTCAACGCCACCGTTTATCGCCTGCTGCAACTCTGCCTCGACACGGGACAGATCTTCAATGAGAACACTTTTTTGCCATACCGTATATTCAGCCCCAAAAGATTCTTGAGCCACACGGTACAAGGAGAACATGCGTTCATCCCAGCTAAGAGTATTGGTTACAACATCCCACTGCCAAACACCAATACCACCCGCTTTGGCTGCTAACTTTAGGCGTCTAGAGTAGTCTGCCAATGCCCGTTCGGAGGCTCTACGTTTAGTTAAATCAATATGGGTTCCAACCATGCGCAGGGGTTGCCCTTCCTCATCCCTAAGCAGATGCCCGCACGAGAGGATATCCACATAGTGCCCCTGTTTATGACGCATTCGAAACTCACAGGTATAATCACTGCCCTCACCGGTCAATGTTTGACGAATAACCCTCTCGGCTTGGTACAGATCATCCGGGTGAACCCGTTCACTCCATGTCTCATAGGTATTTTCCAGCTCTTGGGTGTTATAGCCCAGCATGCCTTTCCATCTTCTGGAAAAAAAGAGCTTTTCATGAGCCACATCCCAGTCCCATAAGCCAAAGTCAGCACCCTTCATAGCCAGTGCTAAGCGCTCTTCGCTTACTTTGAGCTCTTCTTGTGCGGCGCGCACCTGAGCCAGCAACTGTTCATCCTGCTGCATTGACTTTAAAGATTGCTCACAACTACGGCAGGCTTCGGATATGGGGCGTAGGAAAAGCAGGTAAGTGATACCTGAAATAATACCACCACCAAGCAGTGCGGACACAATTGGCCATGCATGCACCCAAGGCCATAGCGCTTGAAAAACCAGCAGCAACAAAGCACTACAGAGAAATAAGGTACCCAGCCCTCTACCCAGAGACACCCTTGGTCGCATTAAAAAACTCCTCCCCCCAAATGGATCCACCATCCATCATTCCAACCCATACACGCTTTATGAAACAAAGAAGATGACTAAAAACCTTTGGGGGGGGCTTCCTCCCAATGGGCCATAATCTGCTCGACCTCTGCACGCACCCCTTGAAAGGCCGTAACCAGCTCTGGATCAAACTGACTCCCTGCTCGGGCATGCAGCGCATCAAACGCAACATCCAAAGAGAATCCTTCACGATAAGTTCGGCACAGGGTCATCACATCAAAACTATCTGCAATGGCCACAATGCGTCCTTCCAGCGGAATCTCTTTCCCCTGCAAACCTCGCGGATAACCGGTACCATCCCAATGCTCATGGTGGGTCAAAGCCAACGTACGCGCCAGTTGTAAGACCGGGGCACCATGATCACCCAGGATGGCCGCCCCCATTTCACAATGACTACGCATAATTTGCCATTCTGCCGGGGTTAAAGAGGTCGGTTTAAGCAAAATATGATCGGGGATACCGATTTTACCCACATCATGCATATGGGCCGCTTGAACCAACAACTCAACCCGGTGTTCGTCTAAACCCAGAGCGCGCCCCAAAAGACCACAGTAGTAGCTCATACGCACCACATGCAGCCCGGTTTCATTATCACGATATTCGGCTGCGCGGCCTAAGCGCCTAATTATTTCCAGCTGAGTTTTTTCCAGATTTTCTTTGGCCAACTGCAGATCTGCTGTTCGAGCCTCAACCACAGATTCCAAATCCTGATTACGCGCTTGCAACGCCCTTTGAGCCAAGTTCAACATCAGTTGGTTTTTAACGCGGGCTTGAACCACAATGGGATCAAACGGTTTGGCTATATAGTCCACAGCACCACATAAAAAACCTTCCCGTTCATCTTCAGCATCCAGACGGGCGGTAATAAAAATGACAGGAATATGGGCGGTATTATCCTGCTCTTTCAGTGCTCGACAGACGCTATAGCCATCCATCTCAGGCATCTGTACATCTAAAAGAATCAGATCAGGCTGGGTCGTTGGAATATCCTCCAGAGCACTGGCACCATCCAAGGCTACGGAGACATCGTAGAGTTCGCTTAATGTTTCCAGCAATAAATCAATGTTGGTTTCATGATCATCCACCACAAAAATTTTTGAACCTTGGTACTCTATCATGATGATTGGCCCTCTTTTAATCGTCCCATCAGACTGCGCAATATTTGATGGGCCTCTTTCAGTCGGTACCGCTTAATTTGGGCCAGCAACTGTGAGAGTTCTTTTTGATAGATTTGTGGCAACAACTCAACCGTCATCTGTTCGACTAAAGGTTTACAGGCTTTGGGTTGACGCATTTCTAGTGGAGATTCCAGTGCCTGCAACCATTGCTGGAGTTGCTCAAGTGTCTCAATTTTTGCATCCACACTTGTCTGCTGGTTATCTTCTTTGACAGCCTCTGTGGGTAAAGAGTCCAACCCAACCATCACTTCCTCAAGCGCTTGTGCCAGTGGGGCCAGACCCTGCGCTATAGCCAAGGCATCTTGACTCTTACACGACTCTTCTAACGCCCCTGCTCTTGCAGCCAAAACCATGGCCCCCAAGCTTCCAGCCAACCCTTTTAGGGTGTGCGCTTTTAGCATGCCTTGTTGGAAATCTTTTTTTGCGACGACATCTGTAATTTGCCCAATCACCTCTCGCTGATCATCACGGAAGCGCTGAAGCAAGCTCAAATAGAGCGCCTCATTACCCACCACACGCTGCACACCCAACTTAATATCTATTCCTGGCAACTGTTTTGGCATGTGTAAGGGTTGAGATATGTCGGTATGTTCAAGCGATGTTGTAGCCCGAATAACCTTTTCCTGTTTGGGCAACCAGCGAACCAACGTTTCATAAAGCACCATAGGCTCAACCGGTTTGGCCACATGATCGTTCATCCCAACAGCGAGCACCTGGGCACGATCTTCACTCATGGCATTGGCCGTCATTGCGAGAATAGGCAGACTTAACTTGAGACGCTGCCGGATCTCTTTGGTGGCTGTATATCCATCCATAACCGGCATTTGCACATCCATGAGAACAAGGTCGAAACTGGCTTCTTCAAGAAAACCCAAAGCCTGGGCACCATCATCAGCAATTGTGACCTCCAGCCCCACCATTTTCAGTAACTCCAACGCCACTTCCTGATTAACGGCATTATCTTCGACCAACAGAATGCGCCGACCAGCCAATAATGGGTAGAAGTGCGCAACAGGATCACTCTCCCCCTGACGTTTAACCAATGATGAACCTGTTCCATCTCGGCCAAAGAGGTCCATCACCCCATCGAGCAAGCGTGATGGGGTCAACGGTTTTTGGATATGGCCGAGCTGAGCATCATCCGCAAGTAGATCGGTCACCTGTATACGATCGACATTAGTATGCATAATAAGGAGCGGTTGATTATCCCCCCCTGGTAAAGCTCGTATGGCGCGATAGGCCGCAAAGCTCTCCTGCCCTGGCATGGTAGAATCTAACAATATCAGGCTAGGGGCTTGAATTTGAGCATCCTGCAAACGTACCAAGGCATCGCTGACGATGGTCGCCTCCTGGACTTTAAAACCCATGGTATCCAGCATCTCAGCGGCCACTTCACGAGCCTGGGGACAGTCCTCAATTAATAAGACATCACTATCCCAAATCTCTTTATCCAACGCCTCGACATGGGGTTCATCCACAATGGTAAAGGGTAAGGTAAAATAAAAGGTCGAACCTTGCTCAGGTTGACTTTCCACCCCAATGGTCCCACCCATAAGGTCAATTAAACGCTTACAAATGGCCAGCCCCAACCCTGTCCCCCCATACCGCCGAGTAATGGAGCTGTCGGCTTGACTGAAGGCTTGGAACAGACCCACTCTTTGACTCTCATCCATGCCAAGACCGGTATCCTGTACAGAAAAACGTAGATGAATCTGTTCCCCTTTTTGTGCGACCTTCTCCACCGCAACAATCACTTCCCCTTGGTCGGTAAACTTCACAGCATTGCCTGTCAAGTTTAACAGCACCTGGTTCAAGCGAAGGGCATCCCCTTTCACCTGGCTCGGAACATCTGGGTGACGCTTAAAGATCAACTCCAAGCCTTTTTCATCGGCTTTGAGCGAAACCAATGAGGCCAGGGTCTCTAGCACCTCATCTAAATTAAAGGGAATACGTTCAACCTCTAACTTGCCCGCTTCAATTTTAGAAAAATCCAGAATATCATTAATGATGCGTAATAAAGATTGCGCGCCACCATGAATTTTTTGCAAATACTCTCGCTGTTTAGGATCGCTAGCCGATCGGATCGCCAGATGACTCATCCCTAAAATGGCATTCATAGGGGTGCGAATTTCATGGCTCATATTGGCTAAAAAGTCACTTTTTGCTCGGTTGGCACTCTCAGCCACCTGAGCTGCGGTTTGCAAAGCTTGTTGCTGCTGTTTGCGGGTGGAAATATCCTGGAAAACAACCACTGAGCCGGTAATTTCACCACCTTCTTGCAATGGAACAGCGACCATAGAAACCGGGAACAGTTGCCCACTTCGGTTAACAAAAACCTCATCTTCCGAACGTTGAACTTCCCCAACTTCCATGCTGCGCAAGGCAGGACAATAGTGGTTATTTTGGTTAGGAGCCACATCATGCACCAAACCATGCATTTTTTTATACTGCACCTCTTCTGAACGCCACCCAAGCAGATCTTCTCCCTGTTTATTCAGGAAGATGCAATGCCCTTGACGGTCCACCGCAAAAACCCCTTCACCCATGGCATTGGTAATACCCTGAAGGAAGTTCTTCTGCTTTTCATGCTGCTCTTCCATTTGTTTTCGCTGGGTGATATCGGTCCTTATTGAGACATACTGGTAGGGATGTCCCTTCTCATCCATAAACGGGACAATGGTTGAAGCGACCCAGTAATAATCACCTTCTTTGGTGCAATTTTTAATTTCACCATGCCAAACATGACCCGAACTGATCTGCTGCCACATGCCTGTAAAAAAAGCTTTGGGGTGGTGCTCTGATCGTACCAGTCGGTGGTTCTTCCCCAGCAATTGCTCCTGGGGGTAACCACTAATGGCACAGAACTTTTTGTTGGCATACGTAATATTGCCAGCAGAGTCCGCAATGCTGACAATGGCATGTTGGTCCAAGGCATATTTTTGGAACTCTAACTGCCTAACAACGCCTTGTAAGTGAATACCATTTTGGCGTAACCGCACCATACTCCAGATCACCAACATAGCCAGTAAGGCAGCACCAACTAACAGAGCAAAGCGGTAGAGCCCAGCCTGCTTTTGGTGAACGGCATAGGTCGTCATATAGTGCTGTTCAATCTTCTGAATTTTTTGGTCTAACTGAGATTGAGCAATATGCGATATAAATTTATCCACTTCATCGTTATAGCTTAAAATAGCTTGGCCATAGCGAACCATGGGAATCATCTTCTGCCGTTGCTCAGCTTCTAGAGGCAACGTCGCTTGCATGAGCTGTTCAAGCAGCTGTCGAATAAGCTGTCGATCCCGTGTTGGTGTATCATGTGCCAGCTTCAACATTTCACTGAGCAAACGATCCATCAACGCATGTATGTCATGCATGCCCGTTTGGGTGCTGAGTTGTAACTGGCTTTTCTGCCATGCTGTAGGAAAGTAGTCTAGAAAGTTGTTGAGCACGGCACGATGGGATTTAAAATCCTCAATATATGCTAGTTTCAAATCCACCTGTTTGACAAATCTTTGCCATGCTTGCTGCAGTTGCAACGCATTCACATGCCCTAGAATTTTTCCCAACTCAACCGTTGTTTGCTCTAGCTCAGAGACATCAGCGACCAGCGGGTCAAAGTGCGGTAACATCCGTGCCTGCGTTCGTATGGTCGTCTCTTGAACCTGCGTGATGTTCTGTTTGATCTGGGAAAAGGCATTCAAAATGACGATATGCTTTTGTGCATCCATTCCCTGCCCTTTCAGGTAGAGCATGGGTAGTGCACAAGAAACACTTATAAACAGTAGAAGCCCCAACCGGCCTAAACGACTGCCAGGAATGAGAGCCCTTAGATATGCAACCATGGATTTGACCATGCTTTATTCCAACCTCTGTCCCGTCAAAGTGGTAAGAAAAGCAACAATTTTTTCGATATCTTCCAAGGGCAGAACCCGCCCCAGTTGATACCGCCCCATTGCTTCTACCGCCTCTTCCAGTCGAGGCACACTCCCGTCATGAAAATAGGGCGCTGTCAAAGCGACATTACGTAGGGATGGCACTTTAAATTCGTAGCGATGATCTTCCCGCTGGGTGTGGTTGAAACGACCATAATCTGCTCGGGAAATATCCCCTCTATCCCGAAAATAGTTTCCCATAATACCCATTTTTTCATACATATTTCCGCCAACGGCACGGCCCTGATGACACGCGGAACAACCATATGCTTTAAATAGAGCGTACCCCTCTTTTTCCTGCTCAGTTAGTATATTTTCCTCCCCTTTTAACCACCGGTCAAAACGCCCATTTGGTGTGAGTAATGTCCGCTCAAAATGAACAAGGGCATCACCAATGGTATCTGCCGTCATACCCTGGGGATAAAGTTTGGAAAAGCTACGTGTGTAGTCTGAATCTTTTTGCAGTTTTTTAATCACCTCAGGCCAAGAACTGGCCATTTCATGCGCAGCAGTCAGCGGAAAGGATATTTGATCAAAGAGTGTTTTAGCCCGACCATCCCAAAACTGTACAAAGTTTAAACTGCTATTAAAGATTGTTGGGGTGTTCACTTGACCGGTACGCCCTAAAACTCCAACCGAATGTTTTTCGTTATCCATCCCCCCTTGATCCAAAGGGTGACAATGGGCACAAGAGACGGTGTCATCAACTGAGAGCCTTGGATCATGAAAAATTTTATCGCCCAGCACCGCTTTGGCAGGATCCCAGTTTTGCAAATCGGGTATGGGTGCTAAAGGCTCTTGCGCGTGCACCAGGGGTGTAAACGACAGCCCACTGCCCAACACAACCATTCCCCCCCACAAAACCAACACAAAATAACGCAGCATCCTGCACTCTCCCCCACATGCTACTTGGTATATCATTGGGATAGCATGGCATCTTTAATTGAAAAACAACCTGCTATTCAGTATAGACTGCACATGCAAGAAGCTCTAGCTTGTTCACGGTCCATAAGTGTTATAAATAGTGAGAAGTCTCATCTCGGAGCGAGATAGGCAAAAAAACACACGCCAAGCCATAACCGCATCATTTTACAGCCCTTATCAAAGCCAATCTTTTCTACAGGCCAACCATCATACCCTGAGAGGAGAGCCCCCTTCACAAACACGCCTTTAAATCAGAACTATTCTCTTGTAAAGCAAACCACTCTTTTACAGATATGGGCTAATTTTTGTGTAAAAGACAGCCGCAACCTGCGCGACTTAACAAAGCTCTCAGCCCAACATGCAGCTGGATTGCAAGGTGTGAACGAACGCCTTCATTAAAAAAACAAGCCCTCTTACAACAACCATTACACTCCCTTTTAATACCACCATGATGATGGACAGCTAAGTTCTGCCCAAACCTAGCGAGAGCGGCTCTGTTTCGCTTTTTGCCATCTCTATGTAAAGAGCCACTCTCTTTTTTTACCCATCATCACACTATCTCTAGCGGGTTAACCGTTCAGCGCATTTTCCAATCAGCTACAGTTCCCTTTGACCTTGGTAACACTAAACATCCACAAGGTATTTTCATACACCTCCCCATATACTCCATTTATTGAATCCTTAAACAAAACTGTTTTAGGCTGGCTGATTTTTGGTTACCATCACAAGAAGAGAGTTACTCCCTGTCCATGTTCCCACACTTTCAGGGATCTGCCGTTATGAAGCCCCCACTTTTATCTCTTATCCTAACAGCCTTAAGCATGATGCTCTGTGCCCCTGCCATCTCTGCGACGCATGGGGACAACACACTGGTTATTGGCGTTCTCGCCAAAAGAGGCATCTCTAAAGCCCAACAACGATGGATCACCACAGCAACATACCTGACACAACAGATCCCCAATTACCAATTTGAGATACGCCCTTTAGATTTCAATCAGGTTTTTGCACAGACCAAGGATGCTAATATTGATTTTGTCCTAACCAACTCAGCCATCTATGTCCAGCTGGAATACCGCTACCATATTTCACGTATTGCGACCTTACGTAATCGGTTAGGGGACGCGGTTTATGACAGTTTTGGGGGGGTTATTTTCACACGCCGAGATCATGCCACCATCCAAAAGGTTGAAGATCTGAAAGCAAGCCGCTTTATGGCGGTGAATAAAGAGTCTCTGGGGGGATATTTAATGGCCCGCCGAGCTTTGCTGGATCATGGAATAGATCCTCATAAAGAGTTTGCAGCCATCAATTTTGTTGGAACCCATGATGCCGTCGTCCATGGTGTCAAAGAGGGACTGGCGGATGCTGGAACGGTTCGGACCGATACCCTTGAACGTATGGCGGAAGAAGGGGAAATCACTCTAGATGCCTTCCGCATACTGGCCACCAAAGAACGGGTCAGTCAGAGCCATTTTCCTTTTGCGCACTCTACGCGGCTGTATCCTGAGTGGCCGATGGCCGCTTTACCCCACATTGACCAACAACTGGCTAAACAGGTTGCCATCGCCCTTTTAAAAATGCCACAAGACCATCCGGCAGCCCAACAAGCAGCCATAGCAGGGTGGACCATTCCCCATAACTACCAATCTGTACACTCACTCTTTAGGCAGCTCCAACATGCACCCTATGAAAAACGCCCCATCACCTTCACGGAGGTTGTCTCTCATTACAGCCATTGGTTGGCTATTATTATACTGATCTTAACGGCCGCCTTATTAACCCTTTGGCATGTTCGGCGCTTGAACATACAGCTTTTAAACACACAGCAAAATCTTAGCGACTCCCGAGACATGCTTGAACAAAGTGCCAAATTAAGGGAAGAGGTCGAGCAAATTGCCCGACACGATATTAAAGGACCATTAGCTGCCATGACTGGCTTGAGTGAATCCCTGCTTGAACAGAAGGATATCCCCTCTACACACCACCCCATGCTCAACGCCATCAACAAATCGGCCTATCGGGCGCTGACCTTAGTTAACCGTTCTCTTATTTTGGTTCAAATGGAACAGGGGATGTACGCCCCCCAAGTGGAGCAGGTTGATCTGGCACGTATTGTTCGAAGTGTTTGGCGGGATAGCCGCCCCATGACAGAGGCGAAGAAGCAAACACTCATCCAGTGGATTAATGACTATCGGGCCGATGAAAAAACCTCTTTTCTGGTACAGATGGAAGAGGCTCTATGCTACACCATGCTAGGCAACCTTATGGTCAACGCTGTGGAAGCCGCACCGATACAGAGCGCCATTACCATACGGCTTTGGCGAGAACCCCAAAGTATTGTTATTGAGTTACATAACTTGGGCACAGTCCCCACAAGCATCCACACTATTTTTTTTGATAAGTTTGCCACAGCCGGTAAAAAAAATGGACTGGGGTTAGGCACCTACTCAGCACGCCTGATGGCCAGGGTGCATCGTGGGGATATCAGCATGCAAAGCGATAATGAGAGCGGAACAACCCTAACCATTACCATTCCACAATAGCCTGCACCCTGGTAAGCCAGCAGTTATCGTTAAGCGGGTACAAGGGGTTTAAAAGGCCCGACACAGATACCGTGCATAAAAAAAAGGGGCCATGGTAATCCAGGCACCCTTTTTAATGATGGCAGGCTAAAACCCACCATGCATGACACACCTCTCAATACAGAGGCAAGATCAGACAGCCGTGACGTTTTCTGCTTGTAGACCTTTTTTGCCTTGCACAGTATCAAACTCCACCTTCTGACCTTGGGTCAGTGTGCGGAACCCTGAGCCTTGAATGGCACTGAAATGGACGAAGACATCCGATTCATCTTCCCGGGAAATAAACCCGTACCCTTTTTGCTCGTTGAAAAACTTGACGGTACCAACTTCACGCTTCGACATGAGAAAAACCCACTATACCATTTTGTGATTCCCGGCCCCGGTAACTGGCCTGACATCCCATCCAGATGGCGACCAAAAACGCAGGACCACCGCCTTAGTTGTGGACGCTATAAACGACCAACAACCCCCATAAGGCACCGTAATCATCTATAGCACATTCACGAGAAGAATCACCAGATATAATTCTTAATTATAGGATTTCTTTTTTCGATAGTTGCACGCCATTTCAGGCCATATTCACCCCTTGTTTATGGGACACAACATTCCTATTCACAACAAGTAGGCTGAACACCACCCCCGAAGCAGCCCACTACACCCCATCTACAGTTGTGTTTCTGTGAAGCTGAATGTGAACCTAAAATGGCGAAAAAACATAAAAAAACGGCTTTCCAGAAAACTGGAAAGCCGTTTTTATAAACAGCAGAATGAACGAGCGAATTATTCGCTTACGGCCACGTCCACAGGATCACACTCCCACAAACCATGCTTGGTGCAGTAGGACATTGCGGTCAGACGCAACTTTGCCCCTGAAGGAACCACATTAAAGGTCACTTCAGCCTGACCTTTGGCACCAGTACCACCCAGAGCACCAGAAACAAAGTTGGCTTCAGCCATCAGGGTTGTGCCATTGAACAGCTGAATGGACTTAATGTAGTGGTCGGTATCGTCAGGGTGGCTATACTCATTACCCATACGTACAGTCACGGGAAACTTTTCACCCGCTTTGGCCGAGTCAGCACACTCGATAAAAGGTGAGTGGCGGTCGATATAGTCTTTTTTAGCTTCTTTATCGACTTCGGAAATGTCCACGTAGCGGTTGATATTCGGCATGTCTCGCTCCTTGTTAGGGATCGTATGGTTAAAAAACAGCAGATCGGTAATAAGTATATTACCGAGAATTATTGAACCTACGTCTGTAGAACCGAATCGGTTCCATTTAACTGGTCGCCTATTCAGATAGCATCGATTGATAAAAGTTGCACATGTTTTTTTGTTTTTTCGCTATTCATCCAAAAAATCTTCATTTAAAAGGCCCATACTAAGAACCATTCCCAACAACAACCCTCCATAGAGCCAATCACGATGTGGCATAGTGTGTAATGGCATCCAGCAACGCTTGTTTTTTAATGGGCTTGGTTAAGTGTGCCACACATCCAGCCTCCAAGCTCCGAGCCTGATCACCATCCAGAGCATGGGCAGTTAAGGCGACAATAGGGCAAAGGGGCCGGTTATGCTGTACCAGCTCTGCTAAAATAGCACGGGTCGCCGTATAGCCATCCATAACAGGCATTTGCACATCCATTAAGATCAAATCAAAAGCCCCGCCCTCTTGAACAATGGCCAGGGCCTCCTGTCCATTGGTTACCATCTCTAGCTGATGGCTGCTACCACGCAGGTAAGCACGTACCAGCATACGGTTATCGACCGAATCCTCCGCCAGCAGTAAACGCAACCCCTCCTGCGGCTTCACCCTATGGGCATGATCCTCTGTCACATTAAGCTCATCAGCCTCATGTAATGGCAGGCGAATGGTAAAGTGCGTGCCCTGGCCTTCTGTGCTATGGACCTGAATATTGCCTTTCATAAGAATGACCAACTGCTTAGAGATTGCCAACCCTAGACCACTACCCCCATAGCGACGGGTCATACTGCTATCGGCTTGCCGAAAACGCTCAAAGACCTTTTCAAGATGGTCCTCCGCGATCCCCATTCCGCTATCACTGACTTGATAACAGAGTTGAAGGATACCATCTTGCCGTACAAGGGAAAGCGTCAGGCCTATCTGCCCTTCATGGGTAAACTTCAGTGCATTGGAAAGCAAATTCAGCAGAACCTGCTTTAAACGCGCAGGGTCACCCAACACCTGCTGCGGCACAGAAGAGTCGGTCTCACAGGTCAGGGCCAACCCTTTACCCTCCGCAGCCAAAGAGATAATGCTGGCGACTTCAGCCATGAGAACACGCGGGGTATAGGGCTCTTCCAACAACTGAACCTGCCCCTCATCCAGCTTAGTCAGATCCAGGATATTATTAATTAAACTCAGTAGTGTATCGCCAGCTTGCTGCAGCTTTTCCAAATACCTTTTCTGCTCATTATCCACTTCCGTTTCCAGCAGCAGCTCAGCCATGCCCACAACCAGATTCATGGGGGTACGAATTTCATGGCTCATCACCGCTAAAAAGTCACCTTTTGCCTGCGAAGCCTGGTCAGCCTCTTCCACCGCCTGTCGTAACTTCAGTTCTGTTTGCTTTAAATCTGTAATATTTTCATGAATAAGCAGCGCACCCTGCAGGTCCCCCCTGCCATCACTTCGGCGGGTAACAAAAGGGACACCCCGTACATTAAAGTGACTACCAGGACCATCTTGCAAGGTTTGATAACTGGCTTGTTGCAGTGGCATAGGCTCGCCCATAGCAACATTAAGAAAACGCTCAGCTAAAGATGTTCCCGTAACACCGGGGTGCTCCCGTACATGGGTTCCTAACAGGGAGCGTTGCATATATTGACCAAATATCTTTTGGTGGGCTGGGTTGACATCCACCACAACACCGTCGGTATTTAAAATCAGTAAGGGCGTGGGGACCGATTCAAAAATGGTTCTGTATTTTAGTTCCGACGCTTTGAGGGCAGCCTGATGACGCAACCTCTGAGTAATATCAACAAACGTCACCACAGCCCCAACCAGCATTCCCCCTTCTTGAATAGGGTGAGACCAAAACTCAACGGCAAAAGAGGAGCCATCCTTCCGCGTAAACAGCTCACCCTCGCCATGGTTTGGCAGGCTGGTTTCAAGAATATCCACAATGGGGCAGTTTTTATCTTGAGAGGAAAAGCCGTTTGCTTGGCTACAACCAACCAGTCCAAGCATTTCACGCCCCAAAAGATCTGCGGCACGATCATACCCCAACATACGCAAACAGGCTGGATTAACAAATGTAAAGTTGCCTCGGACATCCAACCCAAAAATGCCTTCTCCAGTTGAAGCCAAGATAAGCCGCATGCGGCTTTCACTCTCTTGAAGGGCCCTAGCCTGACGCTGTTGCTCACTAATATCTGTTAAGACACAGTGGGTATAGAGTGGATGACCATCCCGATCACGACTGACCTGCCCATCAACAGAAACCGTCAAAGGCAGGCCATCCTTACGTTGCAGGTCAAACTCCAACCCCTGCACATAGCCATCTTTCATAAATTGACTAAACCGACTGGCCAGCAGATCTTCCTGCCCAGGGATCAAAAATGAGCCGATCTCATGGCCAACTACTTGAGAAAGTTCATAACCTGTTTTATGCAACCAAGCTTGATTAACACTTTTAATTCGACCTGTTGCATCCAAAGATTGATAGGCGATGGGAGCATTTTCATATAACTGCCTAAAACGTGCTTCACTGGCACTTAATTTTTCGTGCGTCTCCCGTGTTTCAGAGACATCAATGACCACCCCTTGCAGCATAATCGGCAAGCCCTTGCTGTCACAAACCAGTTTGGCAACATCTCGAACCCAAATCTGTTCACCGTCCGCACGTATCATGCGGTACTCGATCTGCATATCCCGTTTCTGTTTCAATAACAGCTCTCGAGCATGCTTTAACCGCTCAATATCCTCCACCACCACATGATTGTTCCACCAACCCTCCTGCCCCTGATCGGGTACCTGTTCAACCCCCAACAGTACGGCGGCCTGTGGACTAAGGTAGCGGGGTGTCTGGTACAGGAGATCTTCTGAGTAGGTTACCGCAGGCATGGTCTCCACCAATGAGGCAAAACGACGATGCTGCCGCTCCAAACGCCCCAATAAGCGCTGCCCTACCCTTAAATAAACCAAACTGCCTAACCCAATAAGCAGCACAGCCATCCCTAGCCCCAACTTTAGAGCTTGTATAAAAGGAGCCCGGATCTCCCTGAGATCCATTTTGGCCACCACCCCCATATGTAACTTAGTGACCGGTGCATAGGCAGCCATAACCCACTCACCACGATAATCTTTAAGCTGCTCAACACCTTGCTTTCCAGCAAGCGCTGCGGCCATGACAGGACTGATATGGTTAGGATTGTTTTTGAACATTTTGGCGGATGCCAAAAAAAAGCGGTGGGCAACCACAAAATTCAGAGTTCCTTGCCCACCTATTTTATGGGCAATAATAAACTCTCCACTCTGGCCAAAACCGATACTTTTTCCGTGAGCATCACGTATTTGGCTAAGGGTTGCTTCAATGGCACCAGAAGGAAAATTATGACTATACATGTCATCAAACTGAGCAACCGCTTCGATCAGGCTTGCCTGGTTAATTGCCAGATCCTGTAAGTGGGCTTGTTTGGATGCCAGAGCATCTTTATAAAGCAGAAACAACAATCCCATCACCACACAGAGTACGGTGAGCGCCATGATCAAAAACAGTGAAATCAACCCCTTCTGATTATCCATACAAACGCCTATTTTTTTAAAGAAGCCTCACTCTATGAAAACAGAAAACCTGACAAAAAAGGTTAAAAAAAGAGTTTGCCTAGCTTTTCTGTCCCAACTGAACAGCATAAGCCTGTAAGACACCTAACAAAACCTGTTTTTTTATCGGCTTGGTCAGGTGCTCGTCACACCCGGCATCCAAACTTTTTTGGGCATCCCCCTGCAGGGCATGGGCGGTTAATGCCACGATGGTACTGGGGGCCACTTGCTGCTCTTTTTCATAAGCCCGTATGGCCCTAACGGCACTATAGCCATCCATAATGGGCATTTGCATATCCATAAGAATTAAGTCAAATGGCTGTTGTTTGACCAAAGCCAAGGCCTCTTGCCCATTAACCGCCATCTTTAGTTGGTGTGGCGAACCCTTCAGGTAGTGGTCTATTAATAGGCGGTTATCTTCTGAATCCTCAGCAAGGAGTACCCGCATAGGGCGTGAGCTACTTGGTACAACAGCGGGTAGAACAGGTGTTTGTGGGGCCTTTTCCCTCAAAGAGACCTCCGCACAGCGTGGTAGCTGCACGGTAAAGAGAGAACCATGCTCTGGTTCACTATTCACCCATAGCGAACCGTGCATCTTTTTAATCAGTCGTCGTGTAATGGCCAACCCTAAGCCGGTGCCACCATAACGACGGGTGATACTGGAATCAGCCTGAGTGAACGCATCAAAAATACGTGCGATCTGCGTTTGATCCATGCCGATACCACTATCATGCACCTCAAAAACCAACCATTCACCTTCCGGCCTGGTATCAAGCCCTGCCATCAACACCACCTCTCCCTGATCGGTAAACTTAAGCGCATTACCCAGAAGGTTGATTAAAATTTGGCGTAACCGAACTTCATCTCCCACCCACTGTTCCGGAAGCTTAGCAAGCATAGCCCCCCACTCCAGCCTGACACCTTTTGCCTGAGCCTCTACACTAAACAGCTCGCCAACAGAGGCGAGCAAATATTGGGGAGAAAAGGGCTTACACTCCAGCTCTAATGAACCGGACTCAATTTTGGAGAGATCCAGAATATCATTAATCAAATCCAGCAGGGTTCCACCCGCCCGCTGTAGACGTTCTACATAGTGTTGCTGGTGCTCATCTAATGCACTCTCCATCAGCAGGTCACCCATACCGATGACAACATTCATGGGGGTGCGTATTTCATGGCTCATTGTCGCCAGAAACTCGCTTTTAGCCCGGTTGGCAATCTCAGCGGTCTCTTTGGCGGCCCGCAACTGAACCTGATGCTTTTTATCTGCACTGATATCAAACATAAACCCCTGTAACTCTTTGGGCCCATCGCTCCCCATCAAGACACTCACAACATCTCGCACCCAAACGGTATGTCCGTCTGCATGAACTGCGCGATATTCGAACTCTTGGCTGTCCCCTCGTAAACCACTCTCTAAAAAAGAACGGGTTGCCTCATCCCGATCATCCGAGTGTAGGCGTTGTTTCCAAGCCTCTAAGTCCCGCCAACTATCCACAGGGTAGCCCAACATTTTTTCAATCTGTTGGCCCATATAGGTAAATTCCAAGCTTTTTAGATCCAACTTCCAAGGCACCGCCAAGGTAGACTCCACCAGCGAGCGATAAAAAGCCTCATTTTGACGTAGGGCATCCTCCGCACGTTTGGTCTCCGTCACATCTGTCATGAACAGCGTTAAACTGAGCAAGCAGCCTTCATCATCGTACAGAGGAATACGGTCGTTACGGTACCAGTGCGTCCCCTCCTCCCCAGGCCCCAACTCCACCACACCCCGTGCAGGAGAACGACGCTCTAGTACTTCTAGATTTTCCCGATGGTAGGTTCGTGCATGGCTGTCAGGAAAGAAGTCAAACAAGGTCTTGCCCATGATCTCATTGGCCTTCAGGTTTAATACCTGCAAAGCCCTGTCGTTGGCCTGGGTTACCCTTAACTGATCATCCATATGCCAGATCAGTGCAGGGCTAGCATGCATGACCAAGGCATAGTCCCGGTTAACGGTTTGCAACTGCGCGGCATGTATTCGTTGCTGATGCTGGGCAATAGAGGACAACAACCCCACCAAGAAAAGCAGGGTAATAAAACTGTGGAGAAGGATGAGCCTCTGATGATCATCGCCGGCAGGCAGCAAGGTATGGCCCATCGCGCTACCAATTAAAGCGGCCAGGGCAAAGATCAAAGCCATGGTAACGGCACCGCGTCGGCCAAAGCGCCAACCACTCCAGATCACCACAGGAAAAGGCAAAAAAGCCAACAGTGACATCATAGGGTGATTCTGAATTGGCCAGGCAAAAACCAATAGCAACAAGATCGTCCAGGAGAGACAGACAAACAGAAACTCTCGGCGCTGGCCCGGTGACGTAAAGGATAGGCCAGCATGCCACCAGACCAAAAAGACCGGTACCACCACCACAATCCCCAGGGCATCCCCCAACCACCAATCCAACCAAATAACCGGTGCCGATGCGCTCCCAACCCCCTGTAAAAGAACCAAGGTGAGCACACCTATAGATGCACTACACAGGGTGGCGACCAGCGCTGCAAAAAATAGCAACCGGATGGCATCCCGAATACGCCTTAAACCTGTATCAAAAGGTTCTTTTTGATTAAGTAGCCACCAAGCAATCCCTGCCTCTAACATATTACCTGTGGCAATACCCAAGGCAGAGAATAGTGAAATATCTGTCGTGATATTAACCAGAAAGGCCCCCAGCCAAACAGCAGGGATCACACGTGGCCCATACAAAAGCAGAGCCACTAGCGCAACACCACTCGGTGGCCAGATGAGGGTAACGTTGTCATGCTCTGTTGCAAACAAAAGACCTACTTTGCCACTGGCAAAGTAGAGCCCAGCGACCAGAGCCATCACCGCCACACGAGAGTGGGATTGGAGCAAACCTAAAGCCATGCAGGGAATCTCATAAGATTTTGGAAGAGACCTTTACTTTAGCATAGATCCACCTGCACCAATAACCTTGAAAAGAGATCAAAAAAAACCGTCTACGCATAACGTAAACGGTTTTTTGTTAACTAAACGCTTTAAGAAAGCACCATTCCCTTAATGGGAGACCTCTAAGAACAATCGATCCATCAGCTCAAAAAGCTCATCTTTAATACCCCGTAAACGCTCCATACTATGAATGGCCGCTTCCTCATCACCATTCTCTGCAAGCGCCCAGGTTTCACGGCCTACTTGGTGAACTTTTTGATGGACCGCGCCCATTTGCTGGAAAAGGGAGATATTGCCATATCTCTGGATTCCTTCACTGTAATACCACCGCCCCAAATCACATTTTTCATGGTTGCTCAGCTTATCCATGCTCATCACTTCGGTATTACCACCGATCATCTGCTCCAAGCTCCGTAACCATTTCAAATGTGCCTCTTTTACTTTACGGATATCAAACGGCAGGTCTCCAACATCCAAACTGGCACTGGCGTTACGTAGCTTATCTCCAGCACCAGCGGTTGTCTCAATCAGCAACCCCAAGTGACGAATGGACCCCATAACTGTACCATGATTTTCAAAAATCTCTTTGACCTGTCCGTCGGCTGTTTCAGTAGCCAGACCAACCTCTTCGGTGGTAGATACCGTCGCGGCAAAGCTCTCTTTGAGCTCCTGATTACGTTGGCTCACCCGTCTTGCACTATTGGAGGCTTCTGAAGTGTTATCAGCAATCTGTGCCGTCTGTTGAGCCGCATGACTGGAGGCATCCACCACCATATCTGCAGAATCTGAGAGCTGTTCCATACGTTGGTTCAGTAACTGCCCCCCTTGGACCACCGTATCCATGGCATGATCAACCTGACCCAGCACTTCATTTTGCTCGGTCATGCCTAGGTTAATCTCTTTATTCACTTCATTTAGAGAGGTAATCACCTCACTAATTTGAATGGTTGCACCGGTTGCGGCTTCGGTACCAGAACGAATTTCATCCACATAGTTGGTGATCATTTTCGTCGCATCGGCTGTTTGCGATGCCAACTCTTTAACCTCATTGGCCACCACAGCAAAACCTTTACCCGCTTCACCTGCCCCTGCGGCTTCAATAGACGCGTTCAGCGCCAACATGCTGGTCTCTTCCGCAATACGGTGAATCATTTTCACCACTTTGCCGATCTCCGTGGCCGAAGCGGTCAGACGCCCCATCACCTCGTTGGTCTGTTCCGTCAGGGCATGTGCTTGATCCGACTGCTCGGATGCTGTGGATGAAAGTTCACTGACCGCCTCTAGCGCACCTCGCATTCGGGTAACCAGATCACTCAGAATTTGTGTGGCATCCGCAACAGAGTTGACATCCTCAGCAACCCCGATGACCGACTCACTAATTTGATGCGCCGATTGACTGGTACGGTTCATATAGCCATTGACCTCTTCCGTACCATTGGCAACCCCTTGCACGGCTTGAGATAAGGTCTCTGTCTCACCAAAAATAGCGGCTACCTCTTTATTCACCCCTTGGGTAGCAGACTGGATACGTGCCATGCCTTGATGCACACGGCTATGTTCATCCACAACCCCCTTGGTCAGGACATGGTTATCTTCAGACTCATGCAACAATTGGTTTTTTGCTTCAAGCAGTTCAGAGATTGAGGCATCCAGAGAGGCACTTTGCAGATGAATAAGGCGGATCATCTGGGTCAGGCGGTTGGCCATTTCATTAACCCCGTGGGTGATCATCCCCACTTCATCCTGGTTCTCGCCTTCATCCAGTCGGGTTGTCAAACGTCCTTCACTGAGGGAGACAACAGCATTCTTAAGATCTGTCAGAGGGGATTTTAGATGACGTCCTAAAATGACCCACAACGCCGCGATAAAGAGCACAATACAGAGGAAAGTCACGACAAAGGCCATGAAACGGGCATCTGCAACACGGGTTAAAACAGGGGTGAGATCACGGGTCAAATAAAAGACCCCACGGATATTACCCTCCCCCTCATGACAGGTATGGCAGGATGCCCGGTTCAGCATGGGGATTAAAAAGCCTAAATGGCGTTTGCCATTAACAAGCGACTCATACTCCACCGCCTTTTCAGACTTAAAGGCTTGCGCCAACGCAACGGCACCTTGCTCACCTAAATCTACTTTATCGTTGCCAGCCACAAACGCTTCACTGCCATCTCTACGCAAAACAATAAAGCCACTCTCTTTTTTGAGTGTATCGGTAAATTTATGGGTATTTTTCCGTGCCCCAGCCACCATCAAATTCTCTAAACCCAACTTGGCATTATTGGCCAATTGTGCCAGGGAACTCCGGTTTTGGTCTACAAGCTCGGCTTCCATACGTTGCAGCAGAAAAAACCCCATAATGGCTAAACTCAACGTACCTAAGACACCGACAAGCACCATGACTCGAAAAGAGATGGAGCGTTTGCCCAATAAACTCATATTAAAACATCCCCCAAAACATCATGGATAGCACCCAGGTCTCAGCCATTCTAAAACCAGCATAGACCTTTGCATTATCTCCACAGACCACTATATATCAATAGAGACTTATGCAGGCCGATATCAATAGATCGGATACATTGAGAAAAAAGGCAAGCTTCTTATGCTCTTTTGTCAGGAAAAGTCACACTTCCTCACGGAATACATCATGGAAAGGTGGAATTATAGACGTTGTTTTTCCAGTTCCAACTGTTTGCTGACCTGCATATAGAGCGCCTTGGCTTTTTGTAAGAGAGCAGAGAGATCATCAAGCTTGCCCTCTTTGCCGCAAAGCTCGATCTCTTTAGCCACCTCGCCCAGTGCATGTGCACCCAAGCTTAAACTGGTGGACTTGAGATTATGTGCCGCACCACGAACACGTACGGCATCACCATCTAAAACACCTGCCTCAATACTCTCTAATGCCTGAGGGGTACTTTCTAAATAAGCATCTAAAATCTGTTCAAACCCACCCTCAATAACCGACATGGAGCTTTTTAATGTTTTTAAAGTGCGCTGGTCCACCCACTCTGACGCAGCCAACGCCGAGGCTTGCTCAGATGCCCCAGCCGAAGGATCTTCAGTTCCTGCGGGGTTTTGCGCCACCTCGGCCTGGACCTCACCACTCCCCTGTGAGACCTCAGCCCCCTCCTGCAACACCTGAAGCCAACGTGATAAGGAGGTTTTTAAACGGTCTAGATTAATAGGCTTACTTAAATAATCATCCATATCCGCCGCCAGGCAGCGATCCCGATCTTGTTCCATCGCATTGGCCGTTAGCGCCACAATGGGTGTCCGCTTCCAACGTTCACTGCGCTCCATTTGACGGATGGCATTGGTGGTTTCATACCCATCCATTCCGGGCATTTGAATATCCATGAGCACCAGGTCATATCGGTTACGGGCAAACAACCGCACCCCTTCGTGACCATCGCTGGCAATCTCCACCCGACAGCCAAGCCCCGTGAGCATACCCCGCGCCACCTGCTGATTAATGGGGTGATCTTCTACCAGCAACACATGGGCATCAAAAACACTCTCCATGTTTCCGTTACCTTGACGCCCCTCATGCCCCTCTACCGTACGTTCACCCCGCACAACCTGCCCCAGCAGAGCTAAAAGCTGAGCCTGACGGATCGGTTTTGAAAGCGCCGCCACCACACCGGCTTTTTCCAGCTCCTCTCGCCTTGCGTGGGCAGAGGTCAGCAATACCATATGTAGGGGTTTAATCTGCTTACGGCTAACCATGTGCGTAATACGCTCAGCCAGCTCCAAACCGTCCATACCGGGCATAAGCAGATCCAGAATTGCCAGGTCAAAAGAGAGCCCAAACTTGGCGGCATCTTCAATTTTTTCCAATGCCTGTTCCGCACTGGAACACTCCAGGTGGGTAACATCCCACCCCCCCAAATAGCGTCCCAGCAAATTACGGTTGGTGGCATTATCATCCACCACCAAGGCACGTAAACCTTTTAGGGACTCCACACCTTGTGTTGGCTTAGAAGCCCCTTCGACCACAGGGTAGGTAACCCGGAACCAGAAAGTAGACCCTTGCCCGACCTGACTGGAAAAACCAACACGCCCTCCCATCAACTCAACCAACTGCTTACTAATGGCCAGCCCCAAACCTGTTCCACCAAAGCGCCGCGTGGTAGAACCATCAGCCTGGGTGAACATACGAAACAACCGGGGGCGCATGGCATCATCAATCCCAATCCCGGTATCTCTGACTTCTGTATTGATGGTGATACTCTGCTCTTGATGATGCTCAATGGTCATGCGGACCTCTACCTCCCCTTCGGGGGTAAATTTCACCGCATTTCCAACCAAATTCACCAACACCTGACGTACCCGAGTAGGGTCACCACGTAACTGGCTGGGCATTTTTGGCGGGGTGTTGTGCAGCAGTTCCAGCTTTTCACTATCCACCCGCTGGGCCAGAAGGGAGGTAACATCTTCCACTAATTCGGCCAAATCAAAGGGGATCTCTTCGAGCTCTAGCTTGCCCGCTTCAATTTTTGAAAAATCAAGAATGTCATTAATGATGGTAAGCAAACTCTCTGCTGAGTTCCGAGCTGTGCGCATATGGCTGTGCTGCTCTTCGGTCAATTCCGTATTGGCCAGCAGCTCTAACATCCCGACCACACCATTCATAGGGGTGCGGATTTCATGACTCATATTGGCTAAAAACTCTGACTTGGAACGGTTGGCACTCTCCGCATCCAACATGGCCTGTTTTAGTTCATCCTCAACCCGTTTACGGTCACTAATATCTTTGTGGATACCCGCCATACGCAAAGGGCGTTTATCTTCATCCCGTTCGATCACCCGTCCAGCACTAAGGATCCAGACCCAATGCCCCTGTTTATGGCGCATACGGAACTCTACTTCATAATCCTTGCGTTGCCCTTGCAAATGAGCCTGCAGCTCCCGCTCCACATGAGGAAGATCCTCCTCATGCATCAACCCCAGCCAACCGGTACTGTTATTGAGCAATTCACCTTGCGCCAACCCCACCATTGAGAGCCACTGGTCACTAAAGAAAGCGCGGTCCTGCTGTGGATCCCAATCCCAAAAACCGGTATTGGAAGCATCCAATGCAATCTGTAATCGTTCTTCACTCTGTTTGAGCTGGCTCTGGATCTGCTTACTTTCCGTAATATCTTGGAACACCCCAACTGCACCGGTAATGGTACCCCCTTCACGAATAGGGACCACGGCGATATTCACAGGAAAAGTACTACCATCTCGGCGGGTAAAGATATCCTCATCCGAGCGATAGGCCTCCCCAGCAAGCACAGATTGATTGGCCGGACACTCGGATTCTGAAACAGGTAATCCTTCGGAGTTTTGAAAATGAACCGCATCATGGAATGAGCGACTGGCGAGCTCCTGCTGGTTCCAGCCCAACAACCACTCAGCCTCAGGATTTAGGAATGTACAACACCCTTGAGTATCCAGGGCAAACACACCTTCGCCCATGTTATCACTGATATTTTGCAAGAAGCGGCGACTCTCATCAATCTCCGTTTCCAACTCTTTCTGCTGGGTAATATCTGTTCGAATTGCAATATACTGAACGGGTTCACCCTGATCATTTAAAAAGGGAACAATGGTCGCTGACACCCAATAGCGGTCACCATTTTTGGCTTTATTGCAAACCTCACCATTCCACACCTCACCTTGGCCAATGGTTTGCCACATCTGTTCAAAAAAGCGTTTATCATGGAGGCCTGAGTTAACCAAACGGTGATTTTTGCCAAGAATCTCATCCCGCTCATAGCCACTTATTTGACAAAAACGATCATTGGCATAGAGGATGGTTCCTTGAGTATCGGTAATGCTTACAATGGCGTGTTCATCCAGAGCGAACTTTTGCCGCTCCAGATGACGTTGAAATTCTGAACGCTCCACAGCCAACCGAGACATTAACTCAGAGAGCTGCTCAAGGCTGGCTTCATCCTCCCCCAACATAGGCTGCTGATCGGCCTCCAACAGATGGTTGGCGGTCTCTCGCAAAGCGGCCAACACCGTATCCTGCCGAACCTTTTCATGACGCAACTGTTCATTGGCATGGGAGAGTTCATCTGAACTTAAATGCAAAGAGCGGTTTCTTAAGTTTAAATCCCGCTCATTTTGCTCATAGGTCTGCTCAACACGATTTAGCAGCGTTTTAAGCCCATGAAGTGCCTGAACACTTTCAGCAGAAAGGGTTTGATCTGGTAATTGATCAACCTCAGCGAGAAGGCTCTCCACGGCCTCCTCGCTGGTCAAACCCATAGAACGCCGAAGCTGTCGCAGCAGTAAACGGTGCATAATCAGGCTTCCCTACCCAAATTGGTCATTAATGGCTCAAACTTCATGGATAAAGGTTACCGTCATGGTCTGATTGTGTAGCTTACAGTCTGTTGTGGTTGAAAAAGGGCTGATTTCACCATAGGAGTAAAAACCGGTCAAAACCACATCACCTCCAAGGGTTTCTGCCACAACTTCGACCTCTTCATCCACTTGATCCCCCATGACGAGCTTGCGCCCCACACAGCTCACCAAAATGGCCAAGCCATCACGAATGCCCCCCCCGACCCGCTCACGTGTTGCTTGAGCGGCTTGTTCTGCACCATCAACCAAACCATCGGTACTGGCATGCATCAGACGGAGATACCCTTCTGCATCAATATCCCCTGCGAGCACCAGAGAACCAGCCTCTTCATCAACCCCCAGGATGGTACGGATCAAACCGACCTGTTCATGGTCCGCATTGAGCATTTCAAATGGAAACAGCAAGCCAGAGGCCGGTAGATCTTTGGCATATTCACCCAAATATTTTTTATAAATATTCAAGGCAGGTTCATTATCTAACTCAAAGAGTACATTACCTTCACAGCGGGTCACTTTACGTGGAGGACCAAAAGGAGACCACCCACCGAAGGAACCATGGCCGATACGGACAGCCTCTCCACACAAACCCACGGCAACGACTTGATCATCAGAAATACCTTGAGGGGTTAAAACCAGGGTGCGTTCAAACTTCCCACCATCTCCGGCTAAACCTCCAGTAATGGGAATATCTTGCCCAAGGTTCTCGATCAGCCCTTCAATAACACCACTGCCATTAATGGCCAATCCCTTACCAAACAACAGCACTGCAGAAGGTTGGTGGGGTTTGAGAGTTTCCCCCAGTTGCACGCCAGCCTGTTTGGATGCTTCCATCGCCCCCACTTCATTATGTGCGATATGAATTTGCACCCCATCAAACTGTACCGCGGTCACCACGCAGTGATCATCAAACACCCCATCGGCTGTAATCTCACCAGCGGTTGTACAGCCAACCAATTGTGCTGCAGGAAAACAGTGATTTAAACGTGTAACAAAGTCGGCCTTGTCAAAAAAAGCGACCGAACCAAAAACCAGAACCAATTGAGGATTAATCTTTGAAAGATCAACCAGTTCATCAGATTTCCAATCAACATTAGTCAGAACGTGTTGCGCACTCTTCACAATTAGAACTCCCCAATAAAGAACCCCCTCAACACAGGTTATTATCCTGCGCCATTATGCCTCACTCTGCCAGTTTAGCTGCTACGGCCCATCATCGCCAACTATATATCACAGCCGAGTAAAGCTAGGTCTGCATGTAGGGAACCCATGGTCCAGGTCACGCAGATAAAAGGCAAATAGGCATAAGGTACCGCCGACCTCACCACACCTGGAGCTACCTGTACGCCCCCAAAAGATATGAAGAGATAAAGATTGCCCAAAGGCCTCTTACAGGGTCACATGAGACTCACCATAGAACGGTCATGGTCATCGTGCTCAAAACAACCTGAAACCCTAGTGTTTATACCCGTGCGATCAGCCTCTATCCATTCGACGCCATCGATAGAATAGAACATCACTGCAACTACAGGCGCAGTTGTCCTTTTAAGGTTAGAGGGAGCCCCCATGAGCATGTGACGGCCCCACTCTTTTGGGATACCTCGGCTAGGAGAACGGTAAACCGCTGAAAGATTTCACGCTCAGACGGCATATATGCTTGGGATTTAGGAGTAGATGCGCACGTTCGAGCCGGCGTAAGAAGCTTTAGTATCGTCAAGGTGTGTCGATAACGGCCCTCAACCATAAGGTGATGAAGGCCACCCTCCTAGAGCTAGACTTCATTAGCTGGGCTGGCGCTACCTTGAAAATCACAAGGCTCAAACCACACAGCCAAACAACGGGGAAAAATAGATTAAATACCTTTTAACAATCCTCATTTGAGCAAGTTTTACCGACCTTCAGACCTCACCTTTTATGCCATAGGGCTTACAACGATAGCTCCAGGGCCTTTTATTCATCATTGTCCACAGAATAAAAAAGGATCCTCACCAGGCTTAAGATCACCGATCTTGCCCGGGTAGTGCGCCAAAACAGCGCAGACACACGCGGCTCGACCCGACTATGTATAAGGCGGCAAACAGTAACAGCCTTTTGTGATGGATGCTTAGAGCTCTTTCATTTGCTTTGGCATACCAGCCTGGAGCGCTTGAACTACCTGTTCAAAAATTTCTGGGTTGGGGAAGGACTCTCGCCAAGCCAAAGCCACCCGCCGCACAGGGGCAGGATCTTTAAAATAAGCATAGCGCAGCGCCGAGCGGCTCTGTTCTGGACAGTTCATCGCACTACAAACCATGGTGGTAATAGAGCCCAGCGGTAACACCGTAATACCCACACCTGAAGCAACCATATGCCGAATGGTCTCCAGTGAACTCCCTTCAATAATATTGTGCATGCCTGTCACCGTATCGGCTACCTGATGGCAAGCAGGGCAGATTTCCAAAACTTGATCACGAAAGCAGTGCCCTTTTCCCAACAACAACAACTGCTCAGAGGCCAGATCATTTCCATCCAGATCATTACGATCCACCCAGCCATGATCAGCAGGCACCCCAACGACAAAAGGCTCATCATAGATCGGCTGGGTAACAATACCTGGTTCATCATAGGGCAAGGCGATGACCATTGCATCCAGCTCCCCCCGTTTCAGCTTTTCTGACAAAACCGCTGTAAAGTTCTCTTCCAACAGTAGCGTCAGATCAGGGGCTTGCCGATGAAGCTCCGGTACAAAGCCAGGGAACAGATAAGGAGCGATGGTAAAGATAGCACCTAAGCGCAAAGAGCCCTTTAGAGGATCGGCATCCTCTCCCCGTGCGGTTTGACGAATATGCTCCACCGCCTCAAGGGCCTGTTTAATCCGTACCAGGACCCGCTCCCCTTCAGGGGTTACCCGCACCTCATGTTTAAAGCGCTCAAATAAGATCACCTCAAGCTCCTCTTCCAGGTTGCGTACGGCAACACTGAGAGAGGGTTGGCTGACGTGACAGCGCTTGGCTGCACGACTAAAATTACCCTCTTGGGCAACCGCGAGCACATAACGTAGCTGATTAAGATTCATCGCCCCTCACTTTCCAAGCTCTGCATACCCCATGCACCACCCCCACACCACGGCACCCATACGACCCCTTGCAGGATATCCACCCCACTCACATCCTCAAGCTGCCATTCCCACATCCCTGCCAACTGCACATGCTCTAAAAATGCGGATAGATGGCTGGACGGCAAAGCCTCAAAGGGAATGATCATACCATCCAACCCATGAGGCTCCAGGCGTTGCACCACAGCGCCACTTTTTTCTAAAGCTGCGCAGACTTGAGGAACCAACCGTGACAATTCACCGCCTGGTGACCAGACCTGTAAATGACAAACGCCGACCCTAAGGTCGGCGTTTGTCGGTGCATCTGCAGGTAGATTAGTGTGCGGATCAACCATCGCTAATAATGGCATCCAGCAACTCTTTTTGAACCCGCATATAATCTTCATTAGGAACCTGACAGGTTCCTGCAGCATGGTGACCACCCCCACCATACTTCAAACACAGCTCACCAATATTGGTTTTGGAACTGCGGTTGAAAATGGATTTACCCAAAGCAAACACCGTATTTTTACGATCTTTACCCCACAAAACGTGCATGGAGATGTTGCACTGAGGATAGAGCGCATAAACGATGAAGCGGTTACCTGCATGAATGGTTTCATCCATACGCAGATCAAGGATCGCCAAATTTTCTTTAATTTTGGTACGCATCTGAATTTGGGTTTTGAACAGTGTTTCCTGTTCAAAGTAAAGATCAACCCGCTCTTTAACATCCGGCAGCGCCAAAATTTCTTCGATCGTATGGTTACGGCAATAATCGATCAACTGCATCATCAACTCATAGTTGGAGATGCGGAAATGACGAAAACGGCCAAGCCCAGTCCGAGCGTCCATTAAGAAGTTCATCAACGCCCAACCGTCGGCAAACAGAACTTCCTCTTCATTGTACTGGGCAGAGTCAGCTTTATCGACCTCAACCATCATATCATCAGAAATGGTCGGGAACTTCTCTTTGCCACCATAGTAGTCATAGACTACACGGGCTGCAGAGGGCGCTGCACCATCAATGATCATATTTTCAGGCAAACCATTACCCTGGTTCACACGCACAGTTTCACTGTGGTGGTGATCAAAGCAGAGGTGGCAGCCAGGTACATATGGCAAGTTGGTCGTGATATCCCGTTCGGTGATATGGATGGTACCATCCTGCATATCCTTGGGATGTACAAACTTGATGTCATCGATCATATCCAGCTCTTTGAAGAGCACGGCACAGACCAGACCATCAAAATCACTACGGGTTACAAGGCGGAATTTATCGGATGCCATTCTTTAAAGTCCCTCAAAATCAAGGCTGCCCTGGTTCTCATTCAGACGCACGGCAGATTAAACAACAGTACGCCACAAGCCCCCACAGACCAACCCATTGGCAAAACGGTGACATGACATATCTTCACCGGATGAACTTAACCCAACCAGCAAGCTTGGGTAAAGCCCTAAATGGGGGAATTAACCGGTATTTAGCCTTTAAAAGACGCTTTTACAGATCATCTTCCCCATGTAGGTGTGAACCATTCATCGACTAAAAGGTTCAAAACAGTAATCGGATCTATAGGTGGGGAGGATAAGATGAAACGCTTAGCTCAGCTCTTAACTCTATTCTTGACACTACTGACACACCCCCTTTGGGGTAGCCCGTTCGGCGCTGACTGGTCACAGACAGATTTTTCAAAAAAAAACGTAGACCTTGCACAAATTCAATCTGGCGGCCCCGGTAAAGATGGTATTCCAGCCATCGACCACCCCCACTTTGTATCCCCCGACCAAGCCCGTCAGTGGCTGCATGACAAAGAACCCGTCATTGCCCTGGTGCTGGGTGATGATGCCCGAGCCTACCCTCTACAAATTTTAATCTGGCATGAAATCGTCAATGACGTGGTGCAAGGCCAGCCGGTTATGGTCACCTTCTGTCCGTTATGTAATGCGGCCATGAGTTTTAAACGCACCCTTAAGAATAAGGTCTATGATTTTGGTGTCAGTGGCCTGCTGCGACACAGTGATATGGTGATGTACGATCGCCAAACCCATAGTTGGTGGCAGCAATTTACAGGTACTGGAATTGTCGGCACCCATACAGGGACACAACTGCACACGCTGCCTAGCCCCATTATCAGCTTTGCCCATTTTTATAAAGCACACCCTGAAGGCAAAGTGCTCTCTCGCCAGACTGGTCATTCTCGTCAATATGGCCATAACCCATACCGAGGCTATGACCGGATCGGCAACGATCCCTTTCTGTTAGAAGGCGATGCCGACCCTAGACTGCCAGCCATGGAGCGGGTTCTTGGCTTAAGTGACGGACAACAGATGCACCGCATCTACCCTTTTCAATTCCTTCAAGAACACCCCCTTTTTCAGGATCAATTTCAGGAAACACCCTTGGTAATTTTCAGCCGTATGGGCACACTCTCTGCGCTGGATGCCGGTAAAATCCACCAAGGTCGCGAAATTTTACAAGCGGCAGCCTATGATCGTCGCCTAAAAGATCACGGCACCTTAGATTTTATCCAGCACCAGGGGGAGATTTTAGATAAGCAGACACGCTCCCACTGGAATCTCTTAGGACAAGCTGTTTCTGGGCCTCTTCGTGGTCAACGGCTCTCACAAAAGGATCAAGGCGTTCACTTTGCTTTTGCATGGTTGGTGTTCCGACCAAGCTCTGAGATCAAACAACCCTGACATTCTCATTCACACCCTCTGCACAATGGGCTATGATCAGTTCATGACAGATATCACTTTAGGCGCACAGCCTCCGTGGCGAGGGGGAGTAGAGCAATGAAGGGAAGCAAACCACTATGGGTCCTCATATGGATTCTCATAACCGCCTATCCCTTTTCGGCACCTGCTGAACCCCTTACACTTGCGGTGGCCAACTCTACTTGCAATCTTTTTCACGCTCTCTCCAGCCACTATTCACCCCAACACCCCATTACGATCCTGTGCAAATCTTCAGGGCGGTTGGCAAAAGGCTTGGATGGGGATGCCATTCATGCTGACTACTATCTATCGGCCAACAAAAAATGGATGGACTTTATGGTGTCACAGCAACTGGTGACCCCGGCAACCCGGCATATACCGTGGAGTAACCGCCTCGTCGTTGCCTCATCCCAAAAAGATCGCATCGAACTGAACACCCTTGAGGATCTGGATTCACCAAAAATCCATACCATTTTAATTGGTGACCCCAGCACAGCACCTTTTGGACGGTATGCCAAGCAGGCCTTAAAACAGAGTGGTATTTGGAACCAGGTTCGCGCCAAAGTTATCACCCGAAAGCATATTACTCTGCTGGCTGATGATTTGGCGGAATCATCCGAAGGCACAGTGGGCATCCTGTTTTCAACCAACTTAAGCAAACACCATAAAGAGATACATTCCATCTCTGCGGAGCGTCACACCCCTATTCGCTATCATGGTGCCATACTGACACAAAGCCGCAACAAGAGTGAGGCAAAGCGCTTCATCACCTTTTTGCAGAGCCAAACTGCACAAGCAGTCATGACCAAATTTGGATTCATCCCTCTGCACCCGGAATCTCCATGACTGGCCTAAAATCCTACCGGAATCTTCCGCTCTATTGGCAACTTTTAGCCCCCATGTTGTTGGTCATCACCCTATGGTTTGGCAACACGGTCCATGCTCTCATGGGGCTAGAAGAAGCTCAAACACGACTTAAAGGCCTCTATGCCGATGAAGTTCATACCGTTATTGCGGTTGAACAACTTCAAATGCGCATTACCCGCATGCACCTTTCACTACTCAAGCATCTCACCAGTGAAAGCGCCACTAAGATGGCTCAGTTGGAAATGTCTCTGGACACCAATACCCAGAAGTTACAAAAGATGCTTTTGGACCTTGAGTACACCGTTTCCAATACCCACCCAGCTCATGAGATTAATCTGGAAAAAATGCGTAATGCCTACCAGTGGTATTTAACCTCTCTGGCCCGGGTGTTGGATCTGAGCGCTGACTTTGAAAAAGAGCAGGCGCTGCGCCTTTTGGAAGATGAGACAGGGCCTGCATTGGAGGCTGTCAACCAACAGACGATGAACCTGGCTCATCTGGAAGAGGGCCATATGGCAGGGGGCTTTGAAGAAGCTCTTAATCTAGAACAAGACAGTTTTTTCACCACATTTGTGGTGAGTATTTTCATGGCACTACTCTCCTGGTTGATCATCTGGCTCACATCACGCAGCACCTCTATGCGGCTCAGCCAGTTGGTCGGTAGTGCAGAATCCTTAGGACAAGGCAACCTAAACACCCGCATAGAAAGCGATACCCAGGATGAAATCGGTCGCCTTGGTCAAAGTTTGAATACCATGGCCATCAAGCTGGAAGAGGCCATGACCGAAGAGCATTTGGCCTCGGTCGCGGTACAGCAAGCCAACCAAAAGTTGCGCATGGCACAAGACCGGTTGGAAGAGCGGGTTAAAACTCGGACCGAAAGTTTGACCCAAAGTGAGCAACGACTCCTCTCTGAAGTCACCATCCGTTCAGCCCTAAACACCTTACTTGAGCGCTCTTTCTCGGCAAATACCATTCAGGAATTAATGGAGGTCTGCCTAGAGACCTTGCTTGCCCAACCCTTTTTAGGTCTCGCCCACCAAGGTGGCTTTTTCCTTATTCATCCTGAAAAGCGCCACCTTGAGCTGCGTTGCGCGGTTGATTTCCCGCAGCCTTTGACAGATATGTGCCGGATGGATGAAGAGCAGCCGTGCATATGCCATAAAGTACTGAGTGACGGAAAAGTACGCTTTGACCGTTTACAACAGCCCCTACGTTCAGATGAAACATCCGATATTCTTGAATTTTACGCCGTACCAGTTTTGGTTGAGGGTGGCATGTCCGGCGTCATCATTCTTATGGCAGAACAACACGGGGCCAACCGCATAGAAACGATTGATTTTCTTCAATCAACAGCACGGGTAATTGCGACAGCCCTTAAACGTCTCTCTTTGCAAAGTTTAATGCTGCAACAGGAAAAACTGGTCTCCCTTGGTGAGATGGTTGCAGGTGTCGCCCATGAGGTAAACACCCCGGTAGGCATTGGTGTAACTGCATCTTCTGAGCTGGCGGATACCACCCGCCAATTTAAGCAGCTGCTGCAGAAAGAGGGCATCAGCCAAGAAGAGCTCGAAGACTATTTGAATACAGTGGATGGCTTTAGTCGACTCATTCAGGAGAGCATGCAACGCGCGGCTACCTTGGTACGTAGTTTTAAAATGGTTTCGGTGGATCAATCCAGCGAAGAACGCCGTCATTTTAAATTAAAACAGCATATTGAGGCCGTCACCACCAGCCTGCAGCACCAACTAAAAAGTGCACAGGTACAGATCCAACTCACCTGCCCTGAGCAGCTGGAACTTAATAGCTTTCCAGGCGCTTACGCACAAATATTCACCAACCTTATTCAAAATTCCATTGTGCATGGCTTTGTGCAACAAACCAATCAGTCTGGGTTGATTGATATTGAGATTTCACAACAAGGCATGATGCTTCAGCTGCTCTATCGGGATAATGGGTGCGGCATTGACCCGATAGCACGACAGAAGATTTTTGAGCCCTTTTTCACCACCCAGCGGAATCGGGGTGGTAGCGGTTTAGGCATGCACATTGTCTTTAACCTCATTACTGGCCGTCTGGAAGGGACCATCGTCTGTGAGGAGCCAACCACACATGGCGCTCAATTCCGGATTAATTTACCTCTCCTTGAAACACCACCTCTGAGCGATTAAAGATGCCCCACCATGCTTAGTTATGAACAGCCGTTGTACCGTCCCCCTTCAGAAGGGGATAACCTGATTTTGCAGGCCACCATTGGTTGCAGTTACAATCGCTGTACATTTTGCAGCATGTACCACCACAAAACATTCCGGGCCAAACCGCTGGATCACATGCTCGCTGAGATCGACCAAGCAGCTTTAGATTGGACAGATGCCCGCCGTATTTTTTTAGCCGATGGGGATGCCCTGGTTCTGCCGACAGACCATTTAGAACATATTCTCGATCATTTAATCTTACGTTTCCCCCGCTTACAGCGGGTTAGCAGCTATGCACTACCTTCAAATTTAAGCAAAAAAAGTGTTGAGGAACTCACACGATTAGCGGACAAAAAATTAAACCTGCTCTATTACGGTATTGAAAGTGGTGATACAGAAATTCTCAAGATTATTCAGAAAGGGACCTCGCCCCAAAGCATGGTGCGTGGGTTATGGAAGGCGCATGAGGCGGGCATGAAGGTTTCGGCCACAGTCATTCTTGGCCTGGGCGGATCACAACGTTGGCAACAGCATATAACCCATACAGCAGAGCTGATTAATCAAGCTCCTCTGAACTACCTCTCTACATTGCAGCTACATCTCGACCCTGCGGTGGAACAACAGTTTTTGAATAGCTTTAAAACCCCCTTTAACTTTCAAGAAGATACCGCAATCTTGAAAGAGCTTGCCTTGCTTTTAGAAGGGATCACCGCTCCCCCCAGACGCTTGATCTTTCGCTCCAACCATGCCTCCAACGCTTTAGCTCTTGCAGGCAACCTGCCGGACCATCGCGAAAAGTTACTGGCTCAGATTCATCAGGCTTTGGATCATACAGAAATGCTGAGACCCACCTGGATGCGTAGCCTTTAGCCACCCTGGAGTTGCTGATTAAACCGCTGTAGCTGTGCCACAAATTGCTCAGGCTGATCGGCATGCACCCAATGGTCGGCCGCAGAGATCTCAACCCCTTCAATACACGGGTTACAGGCGACCATAGCATCAAACGTATCACGTGGCAGGTAGCGTGAACTCTGCCCACGCATCAGCAAGGTCGGCCGGTTTAACGCTTCAATTTGATCCCAACGGGCACGATCTGTAGACCGGGCAACACTGGCCACAATACCGGGCTTATAGAAGCGCCAATCAGCCTCCCCCGATGCGTGTTCAATTAAGTTGGAATAGAGATAGGGACCCAAGGTTTCAACCTTTTCCCAGCCAGCGGCTAAAGCCTGATGTGGAAACTCCGTCTCAAAATAGAGTTTAGCGGCCTCTTTACTCTCAAAAGGAGTAGGGACCATCTCCAACAACTGTACTGTCCGATCAGCTGCCCCACTATGGCCACCTGGACCAATATCCACGATCACTAAGCCTTGTAGTCGTTCAGGATAGAGATGCGCAAAGGTCATGGCGACCCGCCCTCCCAGACTGTGCCCGACCAAAACGATTTTCTGCCAATCTAAGGCATCCAGCAGCGCCTTAAGATCTTCGGCATAATCTTCCAACGCATAACCATCCCTTGGTTTAAATGAGCGCCCATGCCCACGCTGATCATAGGTTAAAATCTGCCGATCTGACTGCAGGGCACGCACAATTTTGCGCCAGTTATTACCTGACCCCATCAAACCATGTAAAAACACCCAACGGTTTTGGGTGTTTTCCCCAGCAACTTGATGATGAAAAGAGGATAAAACATCCATAAGCACCCCACCCTTAACAAGAAGAAAAGCCATGCAGATCATACCTGCTTACAGGTAAGAGGCTCTAGCGTAAAAAAAGGTTTTGCATCTTTCATGAACCAAGCTGAAGTAATTAAGAGTGCTCTGTTCATACAGTCATGAAAGATCAAAATTTTTAATAAGACGAACCTGAAACATATTGGCATGATACATAAAAAAAACACCCTTACTTTTGCAGCCTTAACGATACCGGTACTGACTCAATCATCCCGCATCCTGTGTGTTAAGCAGCCTATGTTGACCCTAAACAGGAGCACAAACATGACTTCTTTTAACACCTCCCCACCCCCAAAAGCGTCATGGGCACCCCCCCTTATACAAACAACGGACAATAATCGGTTAATTCTCCATACGCTGGTTATCCTCCTCCTCTCAAGCTCACTGCAGCTTGCGACATGGGTCTTCCTTAGCCCGCTTCCTCAGCATCCGTTAGCCCCACCCCCTGATCTAGGCCACATAAGCTACCAAGGCTAACCCCCCTACAAAAAACAAGCTTTAGCATGTTTTTTGCTTTACAAAATCACACCATCCCTTTTAGGGTATGTAGACCGTTTTCGTATTCTTTTTTTAAGAAGCTTGTGATGATGTCACACATCTACGCATATATCGCTTCTCAAGCGAACTCCCCCAGGCCCGCCCTACTATGGCGCCACGGCCTACCCCTGCTGCTGCCGTAAGGCAGATACGCACGCATCACCCCAAGGTCGGTACCTACCTAAAATGGTACACCCCCAATGCGTTACAAAAACCTGCCAACAGGAGGGCAAGGTGAACACCATGTGCATCCGTTTTTATTCCGATTTGCGTCTAACCCCAAATCAGCTAGGCCCGCGACTAGCGTAGTTTACGCACGGCCTCAACTTTACGCGACGCCCAGAACTGGGCCATAAATCGGATAAAACACCACTTGGTGAATGAACATTTTAGGAGCAGCACCATGACCATGCCCTTTAATAAATATACAGCTTACCCCCCTATTGATCTCCCCAACCGTCAGTGGCCCACACGCACCCTGCAACAGGCACCAACTTGGTGCAGCGTCGATTTGCGTGATGGTAACCAAGCCTTGGCCAACCCTATGGGACCAGAGGCCAAACGACGCATGTTTGATTTGTTGGTGAAGATTGGCTTTAAGGAAATTGAAATTGGTTTTCCCTCAGCCTCACGGGACGATTTCCAGTTTTTGCGGGATTTAATTGAACAAAACGCCATTCCGGACGATGTCACCGTACAGATGTTGGTGCAGTCCCGTGCCCATTTGATTGAGCGTACTTTTGAGGCTCTCCAGGGCGCCAAACGGGCCATTGTGCATCTCTACACCCCCACCTCAACGTTGCAGCGTCGGGTTGTGTTCAATAAAAGCCAGCAAGAGATTATAGATGTTGCTGTCGAAGGTACCCGCATGATCAAAGAGCACGCTCAACGCTGCTCGGATACAGAGATAGTGTTGGAGTTTTCTCCAGAGAGCTTCACCGGCACAGAGTTGGATTTTGCCTTGCGCATTAGTGAAGCGGTCCAGGATGCATGGCAACCGACACCTGATAATCCGTTAATCCTTAACCTTCCCGCCACGGTAGAGATGTCGACACCCAACATCTATGCCGATCAAATCGAGTGGGTACGTAACCACCTTAAGGATCCAGATAGTGTGGTCATCAGCCTGCATGCCCACAATGACCGTGGCACAGCCGTGGCGGCCACCGAGCTGGCCATGTTAGCGGGTGCAGGTCGTGTAGAGGGCACCTTGTTTGGTAATGGGGAACGCACAGGTAACACCGATATTGTAGCTGTTGCCATGAACCTGCATAGCCAAGGGATCGATCCAGAATTGGATTTTTCCGACATGCCTAACATCATCCAAACCAGCGAAAGCTGCACCGGTATGGATGTACCCCCGCGTCAACCTTATGCGGGAGAGCTGGTCTTTACAGCCTTTTCTGGCAGCCACCAAGATGCTATCCGCAAAGGATTACATATCCATAAAGAGGAACAAGCCAGTCAATGGACGGTTCCCTACTTGCCCATTGATCCAGAAGATCTTGGACGCCACTACGAACCGGTTATCCGTATCAATAGTCAATCGGGCAAAGGGGGTATGGCTTTTGTTATGGAGGAGCGTTGTGGCATCCATATGCCTAAATCCATGCAGGTTGAGTTCAGCCGCGTGGTGCAGAGCATGGCTGATGAAATGGGCCGTGAGCTTGAACCTGAAGAGATCGAGCGTGCGTTCTTCCAAAACTTTGTCATGCAAGAGACCCCCTATCAATTGGGACAGGTCGAACATCGGGAAGAGTCTGAGGAAGTTCATCATCTCCATGTTGACCTTACCCATGATCAGCAAACACAAACCTTACAGGCACAAGGTACAGGGCCCATGAGTGCCTTGGTCAACGCCTTGGAAGCCAGCTATGGTCATGCTATCCGCATTCATGACTACCACCAGCATGCCCGAACTGCAGGCCGGGATTCTGAAGCCGTGAGTTTTGTACAGATTACCATTGATGGATCAGACCCTATTTTTGGTGTTGGCGTACATACCGACAGTAGCCGCTCTGCATTGGAAGCTGTTTTATGTAGCATCAACCGTGCATTAGCCAGTCACTAAGCGTTGTTAAGGCGGGTCACCAATCGGTGACCCGCCCCCCCTTCTTTATCAATTCCTTACCGTCACACCCCTGCTCTACCCCAAGATCCCCCCCTAGAAACTTGGCCTGTTAATGCTCAAGACATCTCGCATAAACACATGTGTCTAGCCTTCCATCTCAATCGTTCATCTATGGGTATAAAAACAAGCCGTTTCTCCACCTCTATTTTCAGAAGAAGCCAGATGATTATCACCAATGCAACCCTATGATAGACCATAATTTACTAGGTGGTCTTGCTGTCGGTGCCCCCCTTATAGGTAGATCATCACGACACGTGGTTAGCGCTTACACACCATGCCCCCTTATTTAAACCCAGCAGACTCAAAGACAGCATGGTTTTAGCCCAATTCAGCCAACCTAGAACACACGTCTTTCTTGGTGGCTTCATAACCGCAAACGAACACAACGACCCTTTCATAATCATAAAGGTATCGTGGCTTTGCGACAGAGTAGCGGGAGAGATCATGAATAACGATGAATAGGTACCAACAGATTGTGGGCCATCCATCGTGAGATGAATGTTGTGACCAAGCTATGGAGCTGTTAGAACCTCTGAATCCTAAAGAGGTATGGCACAACCTGCACCAGCCCTACACCACCCTGCGTTATCCCCCCCTATTTTACCGCAACCCCCTGCACTGTATGCGTCACCCAAACATGAGATACAGCAGCCGTGTTGATGCTTCTCCTATCTCAGCAAACCCGTTAGAATAGCCTGACTCAATGTCCAGCGTGCGATCATGAGGAGCAAACAGATGTCCAGCCGTCAACACCTCTATAGCCGACGTAAAGCCATGCAACTCATGGCAATGACCACAGCGGGAATAGCGACACCGCCCCTACTCAGCGGCTGTTCCGTTAATCCTGTCACCGGCGAAAAACAACTGATGTTGATGAGCGAATCGCAAGAGTTGGCGCTTGATCGAAAACATGCACCTCAGCAATTTTCTAATGATTATGGCTCGATCCAAAATAAGGCATTAAACCACTATATCGCCGAAGTGGGTGGGGCCATGGCCAGCACCACACACCGCCCCAAAGTGCCCTATAATTACCGTGCCGTTAATGCCACCCACGTTAACGCCTACACATTCCCCGCAGGCAGCATGGCCATCACACGGGGGATTCTTCTAGAGATGGAAAATGAGTCTGAACTGGCCGGACTTTTAGGCCATGAACTGGGACATGTTAACGCACGCCATGCGGCTCAGCGTCAGACCCGCAGCCTTTTTACCAAGCTGGCACTGGCCGGAGCTGGCATGGCCAGCAGCCACTACAACAAAACAGCAGGTATGCTGGTGAGTTCACTGGGCGGGATTGCTTCTAAGGCTTTGCTGGCCAGTTATAGCCGAGATGACGAACGTCAGGCAGACGCACTGGGCATGCAATATATGGCACGCAGTGGGCATAACCCTGAAGGCATGGTTGGCCTAATGGAGCTTCTGAGTGAAAAGTCCAAGCATAAACCCAATGCTCTGGAAACGATGTTCTCAACCCACCCCATGAGCCGGGCACGCATGGCAACAGCCAAGCGCCGATTTACAAACAGTTATCGCACCCATGGCGATGCCCCCTTGCACCGCACCCGTTATATGGACCACACCGCCTCAGTCCGTGCCCAAAGGCAAACCATTGAGCTGATTCAAAAGGCCGATGAAGCCTTAGGGAAAAAGCAGGTAAAAACAGCAGAGCGCTATTTAAGGTCTGCCCTTAAAAAAGATGAAGATGACTATACGGCCCTTCTTAAAATGGCCAAAGTACAACTGGCCAAAGGCAACAAACAAGATGCTAAACATTTTGCCGACTTGGCCAAACAGGCCTATCCCCAAGAGGCACAAGCCCTTCATGTAGCAGCTATTGTCAACTTAACCCAGGGTAATCCTGCTGCCGCACGTAGCGATCTACAAGCCTATGAACAGCGCCTACCGGGTAATCCACAAACGCTCTTTTTGCATGCTCAAGCCTTAGATGATATGAACCAAAAACGTTCCGCATCACGCTACTATCTGGACTATCTTCGTACCACTCGCCAGGGGGCTTATGCCCAACACGCCCAACAGCGCTTGCTGCAGTGGGGCGTGTTAAAACCACGCTAATGAACCGGTTTAGTGAAGCAACCCTGCATGATCAGATTTTATATCTCGACCCAAACCTGCTGGTGATTAACAAACCCAACCGCATGCCGATCTACCCTGGCCCTGGTGGGGGTGAGACATTAGCTGACTATCTGCCATTACTGCGATTTGGCGCACGCAAAAACCCTGCAGCGGTTCATCGTTTGGATGCGGCTACCAGTGGATGTCTTATTTTAGGCCGCAGCAAAGGGGTGCGTCGGACCCTAAGCAATCTGTTTGGGGAGGGGTTGGTTGAAAAACTGTACTGGGCTGTGGTGCAAAACCGACCCATGCATACGCAAGGGATGATCGAACTCCCTCTTAAAGATGTTGGCTGGCCTGGCCGACCTCGAGTGAAAGTAAGGTCATCAGGTAAAATGGGCCGTACGCTTTTTCAGGAACTGGGTTACTTTAACCAACAGAGTTTACTGGCACTTATGCCCTGTAACGGGCGCACCCATCAACTGAGGGTGCATTGTGCTGCAATGGGGTGCCCTATTGTGGGTGACCCCATTTATGGAGGTGCTCACAGAGATGGTCCAGACATGCACCTTCATGCCCGCCGTATTCTGTTGCAAGGGGAGGTTCCGCACTCTTTTATCGCCCCTGCCCCCCAACACTTTATCGAGTTTATGGCACAGATGACCCCTCTTTAGCGGAGGATACACTCATCTCTAAATAGCGCTCAATCATCTCTAACAATTTCTGCTTTTTAATGGGCTTGGTTAGGTGGGCATTACAACCAGCTTCCAGACTTAGCTGTTCATCCCCAACCAAAGCATGGGCACTTAAAGCCAAAATAGGAATGGCGGGATACTGCGCTTGTGACTGCCAACGACGAATAGCACGTGTTGCAGAGTAGCCATCCAAAACCGGCATTTGCAGATCCATTAAGATCAAACTGTAATAATCAGGCGCCTTCTCCTTCACCCGATCAACCGCCTCCTGACCATTCACAACCATCTCTAACGGATAATCTGTACGTTTTAAATAGTTCTCTACAAGCAGACGGTTATCTTCAGAATCATCCACCAAAAGAATACGTCCTTGCTTTGGCGTACCCTCAGTATCTGAAACCTCTATGTGATCTTGAACAGGGGCTAAAACCGTGGGGGCCGGGATGATACAATTAAAACAGCTCCCCTCTCCGGGTATACTCTTTAGCGTAATAGAACCTTCCATGGCCTCTAAGAGTTCGCGGCAGATCGCCAACCCCAGACCACTGCCACCATGGCGGCGGGCAATGCTACCATCTTCTTGGGTAAACCGCTGAAATACGGCCTCTTGCCTATCCTGCTCAATACCTGGCCCTGTATCTTCTACGGTTAGAAGCAGTTTCTGTTCTTCAGACTGTCGTAAGACAACAGTGATCGACCCATGCGCCGTAAATTTAATGGCATTACCCACTAAGTTAACCAACACCTGTCGAATTCTCGGCCCATCCCCCACACACCATTGAGGAATATCCGGAGCAAAATCACGGTTTATTTCCAGCCCCTTCTCTGAAGAGGCTACCGAGAGATAATCCAAAGTTTCATTAAAGAGCTCAACGGGGTTGAATGGCACATGGTTAAGCGCCATCTCGCCAGCTTCGATACGGCTTAAATCCAAGATGGTATCAATCAACTCCAACAGCGCGCCACCCGAACGCTGCATCATTTTGACATAACGCAGCTGCTCCGCATTAATACCACTCTCTTGAAGCAGATCGCCCATCCCGACCACGACATTCATCGGTGTACGGATTTCATGACTCATAGCCGCCAGAAAGTTGGACTTGGCTTCACTGGCATGATCGGCTTGTTTTTTAGCCGCAATAAGCTCTTGCTCTGCTTGGCGCCGCATATCAACCATATAGGAAAAAGCATCCGACAGCTGCCCAAGCTCCCCATAATATCCACGGGGCAAAACAACCTCAAATGAACCCTTTGCCACCTCTTTTGCGGCTTCACTCAGCTGCTTAACAGGTATGACAATACGTTGAATCAAGATCCAGGTTGCCATCAAAAAAACCAGGATCAAACCCGACACAACAAGCAGCATTTGTAGACTCATAGAGTCAATATAGCGGCTTAAACTCGCATCGCGCTCCGTCAGCTCGTGCTGCTCATGCTCCATCACTTGATCAATAGCATGGACAAACTGATGCCGCACCACCTCAAACCGATCATCCAAGGCCAATATTTTTTTTGATTCACGCTCATCGATAGAGAGCATTAAGAGTGCTTGTGAAATGGAGACCAGCTTAACACCTTGCTTCTGCACCTCTTCCAGTAAGGATTGCTCATCGGGGAAAAAACGATGAACTAAGGCAGCATAGCGTCCTAAGGCATCAATAAAATATTGATGTGCCTCCTGCAGCTCTTCAGTTTCATGATCGACACGCCCCATATGTTCCTGACGTTCAATCTCATTACGAATACGTTTACTTAACACATGTTTCAGTAACATCAAGCGATTAGTTGCCCCGAACAAGGTCTCCCCTGACGCCCTAAGGGTATAGATCTCCAGAACAACCGGTGTTGTCTGCTGCTCCAGAGCTTTCCAACGTAATCGTACCTGATCACTCATTTGTAAGAGAAAAAAGGCAAGCAGAAGAATGCATAGAATAAGCAAACCATGCAGTACGATCACTTGAGTTCGAACAGAAGCCATACAGCCACCCTTTGGCACGCCATTAGTTCCGTAAAAATACGCAATTCATTTCTAAAAGCACCGATTTTTTCGCCGCTTAAGCTTTTGCCTACATAGAGACATTGTGCCTGCATAAGTGGCAAGTTACAAACCCTTTAAAGCCCATTATCTGATCATAATTATGCATGGAACACCCCCATTATCACCCAGAAAAATCCATCATTATCAACTCTCTATGATAGGGGGCATCAAAAATAGGACGGTTTTCATCTGCGTCAACCTGCCTATAATAGGCCTTGTTCCACTGGCAACCGCCTTAACCTAATGTAAGATGTCGCGTCCATGCTAACACCTCAGCTTTTTTTAAAATCACTGGTAGATGAAACCCGTTTCCGCTGCCTGCTTCTGCTCTTGACCGAAGGTGAACTTTGCGTCTGTGAACTTAGCCATGCTGTCGATGCAATCCAGCCTAAGATCTCGCGCAACTTGGCCCTTCTGCGCCAAAATGGCGTAGTCGCCAGTCGCCGCAATGGTCAGTGGATCTTCTACAGCCTGCACCCAGAGCTGCCTCGTTGGGCCGTAGAGATGCTGCAAGCGGCCCACCATGGCTGTAATGGCCAGAGCTTGCTGGATCAAGATCGCAGCCGGCTGGGGGGCATGGATAAACGTCCTAAACGCCCCCAAGAGATTCCTGCTTTTGCCTAACACACAAAAGATCGGCTAGAGACACCTATTTTTTAAGAGGGTGAACAAAGAAGGTGACAACCATCTCTATATGGGTGGCTCACGGACTTCGTTCGCCCTTTTTCATGCCTGTTGGTCAATCCTTCCACCCACTTCAAGTATAGTTGCGTATACGTATACTTTGGTATACACTTTCTACGGTTGTGATCACGCCTACCATGCCGTGATAAAGATATGGCAACTTAAGCATAGTGGCAGGGCAGACACCTTATCTCTGGTCAAAGCCACACCCTAAACAGCAAATGACATCGATATAACGACCTGTTTTTAATTATAATTATGAATGGGTTAACAAGGGGAAGATCATGAGCATTACCATTGGTATCAATGGCTTTGGTCGTATGGGGCGTTTGGGCCTGCGTGCGGGTTGGGATATGCCTGAGGTAAAATGGGGCCATATCAATGAAATCAGTACCGATGCCACAGGCTCAGCACACCTCCTCCAGTTTGACTCCGTACATGGTACATGGACACATACGTGCACAGCAGAGGGTCAGACTATTTGCATTGGGGAACAATCCATCCCCTACAGCCAGTCTGCAACGATTGAAGGCGCGGATTGGTCAGGCTGCGATCTTGTAATCGAAGCGACCGGGAAGCATCATAAAAAACCTGAATCCCTGCAGGCCTATTTTGAGCAAGGGGTCAAAAAAGTATTGGTGGCAGCACCAACAGAAGGTGCGCTCAACCTGGTTTATGGCATTAACGACCATCTGTACAAGGCAGATCAACACCACCTTGTTACCGCGGCCTCTTGTACAACCAACTGCTTGGCACCTGTGGTTAAAGTGCTGCATGAAAAAGTGGGTATTCGTCATGGTACCATGACCACCATCCATGACATTACCAATACACAGACCATCATTGATAAAGGGCATAAGGACCTGCGCCGTGCCCGCGCGTGTGGCAACTCCTTAATCCCCACCAGCACGGGCTCTGCCAAAGCGATCACCAAAATTTTCCCGGAACTCACCGGCAAACTTAATGGCTTGGCCGTTCGTGTTCCGCTCTTAAACGCATCCTTAACCGATTGTGTTTTTGAGATGTCTCGGGATGTCACTGAAGCTGAGATTAACGCCCTGTTTAAAGAGGCCTCGGAGAGCTATCTAAAGGATATCTTAGGCTATGAAGAGCGGCCTTTAGTCTCTGTGGATTATTTGAATGATGCCCGCTCATCCATTATTGATGCCCCTTCCACCATGGTTATCAACGGGACTCAACTTAAGGTTTTGGCTTGGTATGATAACGAGTGGGGCTACGTTAATCGCATGATGGAACTGGCCCATAAAATGGCTCAGGATCTCTAATCACTCGGTTTTCCAATCATACGTGTAGAGGGCCGCACCCTTTTGCGGCCCGCCCTACCCATGATGATGTGGTTCAGACTCTTTTTAAGATATGCGTACCTTGAACGTAGGTATGAAGGTTAAGATGGCCTACCTCCATCATCAACCAAACAAAGCGCTGTGTTTTTCATACATCCGCGTTGCCCCCATTAAAAACGATCAACTGTAACAGGCAAGCCACCATGTCCCCTTCCATTCGCAACTATCTGGTTATCACCGGCGGTTACTGGGCGTTTACCCTGACCGATGGTGCCATCCGTATGTTGGTGGTTTTGCATTTTCATAGCCTGGGTTACAGCACACTGGAGATCGCCAGTCTTTTTTTGTTCTATGAGTTTTTTGGCATTGTCACCAATCTTGTTGGTGGCTGGCTGGCCGCACGTATTGGCTTAAACAAAACCATGCACATGGGTATGGCCATGCAGGTCATCGCACTGGCCATGCTCACTGTCTCAGAAAGCTGGCTGACGGTTCCTTATGTCATGGCTGCCCAAGCACTATCTGGCATTGCCAAAGATCTCAACAAAATGTCAGCCAAGGCCTCTGTTAAAACCATTGTCCAAGATGACAAACAGAGCACTCTGTTTAAGTGGGTTGCTCTGTTAACAGGCTCTAAAAATGCCTTAAAAGGAGCGGGGTTTTTTCTTGGGGCACTGCTGTTGGAACAGTTGGCTTTTCGAGGTAGCTTGATCACCTTGGCAACCAGCTTACTGTTGGTACTCTTGCTGACATGGTGGCTACTGCCACATGAGATGGGCATTGCTAAAACAAAAGCCAAATTTAGCCAAGTATTTTCCAACAAACCGGCCATTAACCGACTTTCTGCCGCCCGCTTTTTTCTGTTTGGCTCTCGAGATGTTTGGTTTGTCGTGGCCCTGCCCGTTTATTTAACCCAGGTTTTGGATTGGCATCATACAGAGGTTGGGGGCTTTATGGCCTTATGGGTCATCGGATATGGCCTGGTACAAGCACTGGCCCCAAAATTGATCAACAGTAGCCACCCTGGGCCAAAGAGTGCCCTGGTTTGGGTTGCCATACTGGCACTGCTACCCGCCATTATTGTAGGAGGCATGGAACAAGGCTGGTCGGCTACCACAACCATCACCATTGGGTTGATCCTATTTGGTGCCGTTTTTGCCATCAACTCTGCCCTACACTCCTACCTGATTTTGGCCTATGCCGACCACGATAAAGTAGCGATGAATGTGGGTTTTTACTATATGGCCAATGCCGGTGGACGGCTGGCTGGCACCGTGCTCTCTGGGTGGGTTTATCTGGAAAAAGGTCTACAGGGGTGTTTGTGGGTATCCACACTGTTCTTACTGGCCGCGGCCGTGATTTCGCTCACACTACCCAAACTACCAACAACACCTCAAGCGGCACCTTCCTCATAACGCTTAAGGAACTCTTTCAAAGCCTCAATAGGCATAGGCTTGGCAATAAAGAACCCTTGTCCTGTCTCACAGTTCAACTGTTTTAGAAAGTCCATCTGTTGCTGCGTCTCAATCCCTTCAGCAACCACTTTCATACCCAAACTTTCACCCAAGTTGCAGACCGCATGAACAATGGCAGCATCTTCTGAATCAACTTCCAGATCTCGCACAAAAGATTGATCCACTTTAAGTGCATCCACCGGGAAGCGCTTTAGGTAAGAGAGGGAAGAGTAACCTGTTCCAAAGTCATCGATGGAAAGAGTCAAGCCCAAACCTTTTAAAATACTCATGGTATTGATGGCTTCATCCACATTCCCCATCACCATGCTCTCGGTTACTTCAAGCTCCAATTGCGCGGCATCAATCCCTGTTTCATCCATAACCCGCAACACAACCTGAGCTAAGTCCTCTTGCTGGAACTGCTTGGCCGATAGATTAACGGCCACACGGAGTGGATGCTCTCGATGTTTATTAAGCGCGACGGCATCCGCACATGCTTGTTGTAAGATCCAGCGCCCCAGTGGAACAATTAAACCAGTCTCCTCCGTTAGGGGAATGAACTCTGCGGGAGAGACCATACCACCGTCAGAGTGGGGCCAGCGAATGAGTGCCTCTATCCCTTCAACCCGCCCTGTCGCAAGCTCCAACTTTGGTTGATAAAAGAGCTTAAACTTCTCTTCATGAACAGCCCGTCGTAATTCTGTCTCTAAACGGACCTGTTCCGCACTGTGCCGGTTCATCTCTTCTGAATAAAAACGGAAGGTGCCACGCCCACCCTCTTTTGCCTTACCCAATGCCCGTTCCGCACATTGGATCATTCCGTTCAGACTCTCCGCATTTTGAGGATAGATAGAGATCCCTAGACTCCCCCCCAAAAACACCTCTTGCCCTTCAATCTCATAAGGCTCCTCCAATAAAGCAACGGTACGACGCGCCACAATCGCTGCATCTTCAGCCGCACGCAGTTCGGCTAAAATAATGGAGAACTCATCCCCCCCCAGTCTTGAGATGGTGTCAGAGTCACGCTCTTGCCGGTTCTCTCGACGCGCAATCAAATCCGTTTTGCGCACCAACTGCTCTAAGCGTTTGGCCACTTCAGCCAGCAGCTTATCCCCAACAGTAAAGCCAAAGGAGTCGTTAATTTGCTTAAAGCGGTCCAGATTAATCAGTACCAGTGCCACACTTTTATCATGGCGATCTGCCACCATAAACTCGTGCTCTAAACGGTTTCGGAAAAGAGCCCGGTTGGGTAATCCGGTTAATTGATCGTAGTGAGAGAGCCGCTCGAGCTCCTCCTCTGTTGCTTTTTGTTCCGTCAGATCTTGGAACATCGCAACATAGTTCAGCACCGTTCCTTCATTATCCAAGATACGGTCTATGCTTAAATACTTCGGGTAGATCGAACCATCAGAACGGCGATCCCAAACCTCACCTTCCCAATGGTTATGATCAACCAGACCTTGCCACATGCGCCCATAAAAAGCGGCATCATGCCGGCCCGATTTACCGACAGCAGGATCCTGCCCCAACACCTGAGCTTTACTAAACCCTGTCAACTCTTCATAGGCAGGGTTTACATCCATTATCTTGTTATCAGCATTGGTAATGACGATGGCCTGTCTGGCTTTAGCAATGATCTGATTAACCAAAAACAGTTTGGCTTGGGTACCTTGGTGTTCAGAGGACTCCTGGGTAAGGGCTTGGTTTGCCTGGGTCAAGTCGGCGGTACGTTCTGCGACTTCCTGCTCTAAATGCTCATTGGCCTTTTTAAGCGCGGCTTGCAGCCAGTATTGCTGGCGCAGATCGTGGCAAATACCGGTGAAAAAGTCTTCACCACCATAGCGAAAATGGCTGACAGAGAGCTGAATAGGCAGGGCCTCACCTTGTTTATTGCAAGCTTCGACTTCGCGGCTACTCCCCACAACACGATCGCCACCTTCTCTTAAAAAGCGCAGAATATACCCATCATGCTCTGCAGCTAACTGCGCCCCCATCAGTATGGAAACATTCTGCCCCAACACCTCTTCAGATTCATAGCCAAACAGCTTGACGGCACCTTGATTATAGCGCTCAACCACCCCTTGACTGTTAATGATCAAAATTCCATCAACAGCTGAATCAAAAACTGAGTTTAGGCGCTTTTCTTCCTCTTCCAACGCTTGTGTACGGGCTTCAATACCACGCCGCATCTCGACAAAAGTTTCCGCCATCCGCCCCACTTCGTCACCCCGAGGGGATAACTTCAGCGGGCGGGACTCTCCTTGACCATAGTGGAACATCACTTCAGCAAGGTGGCGTAACGGGCTGGTGACAGAGCGGGCAAACAGCACCACACCAACCATCGCTAACATCATCAAACCCAAAGTCACAAAAAGATTGCGCCGCGGCATCTCCTGGAAGGGTCCCAAAATCTGCTCACGAGAAACCGAGTAGATAAGCCCTAACTCCTGCCCCTTGCCCAGCTCAAACCAGGACATATGGGTCAGTTTATCTCCCTCTTCAAAAGAGCTGACACGATCGCCATCCATAACGGTCTGTAGCGATGAGATGTTTTTTGCCCATTCTGAAAACTCACTCCCAAGACGCCAAGAGTGACCAAGCTCTTTACCAAACTGCTTCGCTTTATCTGGATGGTACAAATAGCTGAGCTGGTCTGGCTCAACCAGATACAGCTGACCTTGCCAGGGGAAATCACGGCTGAACTGATCCAGCGCTGGACCTACATGTTTATTAATGACTAAAAGCGCTTCAGATTGACCGTCATAGTAAACCGGAGTGGCGATCCGCAAGGTAGGCATGTGAGGTTTGACGACCTTGCCATGCTCACGGTTAAGATCAAGGGATGAAAAATGGATCTGTCCCTGCTTAAGCGCCAACGTCTGTTTGACGTAGTCTCGATGCCCTTTGGATTGCAGCTGATTTTGGGGAATAACAACCGGCTGTTTCTCTTGCATCTCCACCCGGACCCACTCTTTTCCTTCCGGAGAAGAACCGATCAGACGGATCTGAAAGGTGTCTGGATGACGCAACATGAACTCTTGGAACAATTTGGCCAGACGGATACGTAAAACCTGCTCACGACTGCCATCCAGAGGATCTGCACCATGGGCTTTTTTGGCACGCAGCATGCCCCGAACGGCGGGTGCGGATGCTAAGAACAGCACCTCATTGGTAGACTCCTCATACCCCCGTGTAAAACCACGAACCTTACCATGCATCTGCAACGTCAAATCGTCAAACGCACGCTCAACCAAAAGTTGCTGAATCTGTTGATGAGAAAACCAGCCTGAAATGATGGCGATAACCACCACTAAAACACTAAAAAAGAAAACCAGTTTATGGGTTAAGCTTTTCATCCAGTGAACTTTCTTACCATAACTTACATAAAAATCACGCCCCAAGCACAGGCGCCATAAACCGGAACAGACTCTTAGATTTTAATCGGATTGGAAGAGACGCCACTACAGCACAAACATGTGACCTAAAAAATATTTGTAACTTTTGCAGGTTAACCGTTTTTTTCCTGTTATGGAATCACAGTAACAATTTGTGAGATCTTGGCAATAGGATCAAACATTCTTGAAAGGTCATAAAAGACATTTAAACAGACCCTTTACTAAAAAAAGAGTGTGCCACACCATCAACTAAGCCACTAAACTTGTGGACTATTCTTAACGGATGTGGACAACGGTTACTTCAGCCTCTGGGCTTATGGCCATCTCCTACCAACCAGTCAAACCATGCCTTATACAGCGTACCATCATCTACGCGCAGAAGCCTGAAGATACTCTGTAAGCCACTGCCGCCCCTGAGGGGTAACAACCAGTACGCCACGCCCCTCACTCTCAATAACATGGTCTAAAACTTTTTGGGCCGTTTGTATCAGTGAAGGGGCCTCGACCTCATCCTGTAGCTGCACAACACTCATGGCCAGTTTAATGTGGCCCACACCATCAAGAATGCGATTTCCCAGTTCCAGCTCCAACCGCTCTGCCAGCAGAGCCATTTCTTTAAGCTCTGTTGCTGGGGAGAGGATTAAAAACTGATCTTCTTGCCAGCGCCCAATCATATCCACTTCTCGTAGCAGTTCAGATAAGAGATTGGCCAACCCTTTAACCCGTGCTTCTAACGAATGTGGGCTCTCTTGCCCGCTAGCTTGGGATGGATCTGAAAGATGCACCAAAAGCAGACTCAAGGGTTGATGGTAGCGCCGACTACGTGCCATCTCCCGCCCGGCGAGGGAAACCATTTCACTCGCGGTATAAAGCCCGGTCAGCGCATCCGTACAGACCTGCCGAGCATACAGCTTGGCTTTTTCCGCATGTAATTGAGACTCTATCTGCATCTCAATCAACTTTTCGGTTCGGTGCTCCAGCTCACGGGTCATGGTATTGAAGGTATCAGTTAAACTATCCACCTCAACCACCCCAACACGACTCAGAGGCGCCCCCCCCAACCGACGGCCAAAATTACGTGCTTGATTGGCCAACTGCTGCAAAGGTTGGGTAATAATGCCAGATAGTTTTAGGGATTTCCGGCTTAAGTAGAGGAAAAATAGAACATAAAAAAGAACCACCCCCACCCCCGCCAGCAAGCCAATACGTTGGGCAAGGGCATCCAACCGATGTTGGGCACTAAGCAGGACCGATTCATCCACCAACGTCACCAACTTCCAGCCGGTTTCAGGGACCTTTTGGTGAGCCAGCAGAAAACGACTACCTTTGGTTGCCAGCACCCCCTGCTCGGCCTCCCCCCCTAACAGTTTATGAAACTGCTCCTGCACATAAGGGTCAGGGTGTTTAAGAATATTATAGGCTTCAGGGCGCAGTACTGTACGTTCCACCGTCTCTTTATAGACGTGTTCTTTGAGCTCTTTAAGCCCAAGAATCTCCTCAATACGCGGGGGCATTGCCAAAATGGTACCGCGTTCATCCAGCAAGAATGCACTGCCCGACCAGGGCAGTTTTAATGAGAGCACATGATCCACAAAATTACGAATGGTCACATCCAGCCCCGTGACCCCTTCCATTAAGTCTCCATTATAAATGGGCACAACACAGGAGACCATCCACCCCTGTCCAGCAGGATCTAAATAGGTATTGGTCCAGACAGGTTTGCGCTGAGGATTATGTTTGGGATCGGCCAGATAGTAGAAGTTGTACACTTCCATATCCAGTGATGCGCCATATTGCCCAGGGGCATCTACCATAAAGGGGTAGAGACGGTTCATATTATCGTGGGTATTGAGATAGGCTTGTGCCACCAAAGGGTGTGTATTCACGACCTTTTTCAACATAGGGTCTAACCATTCGGATGCACGGGCTTTGGCTTTTTGCTGGGCATCCATCACCTCACCACTGGAGTAGTAGAGGCTGCTACCCCCATTATCCTTACGTTTATGGTAAGCACCGTTGGTATGGGTCGCAAACTCAGGCTCTCCATAAGGCAAGGCGAGCCCCTGCCAAGGGGCCATTTGAAAAAAACGACTATGCTGATCCTGTAATAACAGCGCTGTCCGGCTGATCTCAGCCAAGCGCTGATTCAGATTTTGCGCTTCACGTTGGATAAAGCCATGCATATTGGTTAAAGCTGTCTGCCTAAGCGCCTCACCATTATGCTGAGAGAGATAACTGGTAATACCGAAGTATAAGAGCAACAGCACCAGATCAATGGCCAAAATAGGCACCAAGGCTGATGTTAAGTAATGATGATGAACAATACGCTTTAAGGTAAACGGGGGTGTCAACTTCCACCCAAAGAACAGTTTGGAAGTAGGGTTTTGGATCTGTTGGGAATCCTGCTCTATTTTGTTTTCCGTTTGCATACGACCACTACCCACAATTTTGTCAGTCCGAGTTGTCAGCTTGTCACAGCGTATCTTAAAGCCGTTAAAAGAGGCTTTGAGAAAGGATAAGAGAAACCTCCCCCCGCTCTGTTCATAAAACAGAGCGAAACTTGCTCATTATGACATCATCAAACATATTGTAGAAAAAGGATACCGATTTAATCCCCAAATAGGGGATGTTCTCGATGGGCTCTGTCACCATAGAATTTTCTGCCGATTAATGATCAACAAACCACACCGAGACCCTTTTGCAGCAAAACAAAACTATCCATTTATTAACACAGCACTTAAAATAAAACTCGCCCCGAAAGTCCGGTACGCTTCCTTAAATATACCTGGCAACATAGCACCAAGATCTACCCACATTTTCTTGTGATTTTTCGTTATATTTCCTCAAAATATCAATATTTTAGGTCAAAATGAATGTTTTTCTTCCATTTGACACTCGAGTTGTTTATGAACTGTCATGAGCATCAACATTTTTGGCGGGTATCGTCAAAACCAAGCCCAAGAGAGGGCAACCAGAAAAACAGAGGGAAAAAGAGGAAGATACCAGACAATAAGTTATTGTATAGTTAGAAGTTAACCCAAAAATCAGACCAGCTTAAAAGATCGCCGGGGTCACATAAAGTGATACCCAGCATGTCATGTGCATAAGCACCAAAGAGATGGATTGCTACCGTGCCCCTTTTTTTCACCATAGATCCGACAAAAAGAGTACAAAAAAATGCTGTGTACTCGATGGCACGGTTCGACACGGGCATGTTCAAATGGATACCACTCTTTGTCTTTAGCTGGCTGTTATACCTCTCCCCACTCCCTTCCTATGCCTCCGGCTTACAGTACCGTATTGACAGCTGGGCGGTCTATTATGCGAACAAAGCATCTACCCAAGATTTTAATGATTATGAGTTAGTGGTTTTAGATAGCACCTTTCATCCCCCCATCCCCCCCCTTTTAGAGCAAGACAAAACATTATTAGGTTATTTAAGTTTAGGCGAAGTGGGTCAACACCGAGACTATTTTGCGAAGGTCAAGGAAGAAGATATTCTCCTACAGGAGAATGCCTACTGGAAAGGCAGCTACTTTGTTGATGTTCGAAGTCCTCTTTGGACCAAACGGGTTCTGGAAACCTTAATTCCAGACATTCTTCAACAAGGGTTCCAAGGCATTTTTATTGACACGCTAGACAACCCGCCTTACCTGGAACAGCAAAACCCTAAACAGTTTAAAGGCATGGCTCAAGCAGCCATTAACTTAATCCATGCCATTCGTCTGCACTATCCCGATATGCTTATTATGGTCAATCGTGGCTATGCCATCTTACCCAAAATACAGTCAACCATTGATATGGTGTTGGGAGAGGCGGTCTATACTAAGTTTGATTTTCAAGATAAGCGCTACGTACATGTACCCAATACCATCTATAACGCCCAGGTAAATATCTTAAAAAAGGCCAAAAAGGGCGCACCCCATTTACAGGTTTTTACGCTGGATTACTGGGACCCCAAAGATAAAGCAGGTCTGGCCAGCATAGCGAAAGAGCAGAAAAAAAATGGCTTTACCCCTTATATTGCCACACATCTGCTGGATCAATTGGTGCCACAGCCATGATCCTTTATCGCCTGATTTTGCTTCTCTCTCTTTTAAGCTGGGCAGTGCCAGCAGCACTATCCGCGGCGACCTTTGAACCAGAGAACCGTATTATTCTGGCCTTCTACAATGGGGAAAATGAAGAGGGATATACGCTAGCCCCTGTACATCAGAATGCCGAGATGCCTCTCAATAATTTAGGATTAACCATTCGCCATCTACCGGCACAAGGTAAACTTCCCGCTTTAAGTGAGATGGGCAATGTTCGAGGCATCCTGATCTGGTTTGACTATTTACAACTGGATGATCCTGTTCCTTTTATCCAGTGGTGTATCCGTGCCATGCGGGCCGGTAAACGGTTGGTACATATGGGGCCCATTGTTTTAAATGTGGATAAAAAAGAAAAACTAGTTCCAGTACGCTTACTGAAAACCTTCTGGAACCTATTGGGGTTAGATACAGATCAAGACTGGCTAAGCAACACCCACAACCTGGAGCTAACCTACCATGATCGAACCATCGTCCCTTACGAAAGAGACTACCAAGGTGGGTTAGCTGAATATCAGCCTGTTTATAAAGTACGTAAAGATGTACGCCCGATCCTGACCGCCCAACCAAAGTTTGGGGAGCAGCGCCCCCACATTTTGGCTGCTGTGAGTAAAAATGGTGGCTTTGTGGCCGAAAAATATGCCTTTTTCCACAGCCATGAAGAAGAAATTTTCCGCCAGTGGCATATCAACCCCTTCCGTTTTTTCCGTGATGCTTTTGCCACCCACGACATCCCCAAGCCAGACAACACGACCCTTTCGGGCCGTCGCATCTACTATAGCCATATCGATGGCGATGCCTGGCGTAGTGAAACCCGCGTTAAAAAGTATCAAAAAAAAGGGTTACGCTATGTGAGTGATGTCATTTTGGAAGAGGTGGTTAAAGGATATCCAGACCTTCCACTCACCATCGCCCCGGTGGTTGCAGATCTGGATCCATCCTGGTTTGGACGCCCTAAATTCATCAAAAACGCCCGAGAAATCTTCTCCTACGATCATATTGAGGCTGGAAGCCACACTTATAGCCACCCTCTGCAGTGGAGTTTTTTCGAAAAACCAGACCCCGAAGCAGAACTACCCTACCTGCATCTTTATCCTAAAAAAGAGCAGACAGATATGATGGACTATCTTCTACGTTCTGTGGGGTTACGTAAAAATGCGGCCATTGCAACACCTGACTCACAAGGGTGGAAGCAGGTGGCTGAAAAAGCGTTAAAGAAAAAAAAGGCCGATGAAAAACGCAAAGTTACCAAGCTTTTTTCACACTATAGCCGTCCTAGAGCCTTTGCGGTTAAACCCTTTGACTTGCAGTTAGAAATGCAGGGTAGTTTTGATTTTATTAACACTCTCTTACCCGGAAAAAAACGAACTGAAGTTCTGCAATGGTCAGGGAATTGCGTGCCCTTTGAAGCCGCTGTACGGGCAACCCGTGAAGCAGGAGTGCGTAACCTAAACGGTGGAGATACCCGGTTTGATCCGGAGTTTCCCTCTGTCGCCTGGGTAAGCCCTTTTGGGCGCTATGTCGGCAAAGAGACCCAAGTTTACGCCTCATCTAGTAATGAGAATACCTACACCGATCTATGGACCGACCGTTTTTTTGGTTTTATGCATCTGGTGGAAACGATGAAGAATACTGAGACGCCAAAGCGTCTCCAACCTATGAATATTTATTACCACATGTACAGCGGGGAACGCGTTGCCAGTGTTAATGCACTGTTGCACAACCTAAACTATGCCCGCAGTCGCCCCTTAGCCCCAGTGACCACCAGCCAATTTGCCGCCATAACTGATGGTGCCATGGTCGCCAAGCTGTACCGCAAGCACCCTGATGTTTGGCGCATAGAAAACCATGGTGATTTGGGTTCCATACGCTTTGATGATGCCAGCTTAAAACGTGTTGACCTGGCCAACTCAACGGGTGTTTTAGGCTACCGTCATCACCAGGGCAGCCTCTACGTCTCTTTAGACCGAGCGGTTGCTAAACCTGTTATTTCCATCGGGGATAACCTGACCCCCCATAAATTAGGGGATTCCACAAAGCCCTATTTAATTGAAGCCCGTTGGTGGGTCTCACACCTAAAGCGTAAAGGCCCTAACCAATTGGGTTTTAAAGCTCAGGGTTTTGGTGATGGCGAAATGCAATGGAAAATGGCCACCCCTGGCCAGTACGACATCACCATGACGACACCTGAACAAAGCTGGAATGATCAGCTCCAAATCAAGACCGATAGCGAGGGTGTTTTAAACTTCACCTTACCGGCCATGGCCATTCATGGGGTTGAGATCTCCATTGAAAAAGCAGAGCAACGACATCCTGCTCAACGTCCTCCGCGTAGGCGGGAGGCCCCATGATCCGCTACCTCATGACCATGCTGCTTTTGGTATCTATGGGTGCTTCTTTGGCCGTATTAATGCTGCCAAACGATGAAGTACTTGCTCTTATGTACTTAAAAGACAAGGAGTTTGATACCGCACAGGGCTATTTTGAATCCTTTATGGATTCTAGCAAAGAGATGCCTGACAGCGCGGTTCTGCCCCTGGCCAAGCTGCACTTACAAAACGGCAAGGTTGATAAAGCTGTAAAACTGCTTGAGAAGTTCCTGATCCGTCGCCCGGATAGTTTAGAGGCTCAAAAGCTGCTCAATACCTACTATCAATATGCACAACGTCCCACGGAATATCTGCGTAACTTGGAAGATATTGTCAAAAAGACACCGGATAAAGATGCACTGGGACGTCTATCACGCCTCTACAACCAACGTGGCATGCATGATAGCCAAATAGAAGTACTCTACCAGCTCATCAAATTTTTTCCGGAAGACACCAGAAACTATGATGACCTAACCCGTATGTTAGCCTCCAAAAAACGCTATGATGAAGCGGTTGAGGTCATGCTGCGGTTACGCAAAGAGAAGAATAATTTTTTAAAAGAGAGTGAAAAAGAGCTACTGCTGGATTTAATGATGCTCTCAGACCGTCCGCAACAGGCTATTAAGCTTGCCAGGGGCTGGCTTAAAAAAAGCTTTGATCCCGTCCGTGCATTGCGATTTACCGATCAATTTCATTACGGCGTCGGTTTTCGCACAGCCTGGGCTTTTATTGGCCCCTACACCAAACAGGTGTCGTTGGATGCCAACCTACTGGCTAAGTGGACTGAACTGGCCACCGCTATGGGGGCCAGCCAGCAGGCCTACCCCATTTTAAAAGCCCTTTATCAGAATAAAAGTCTGGATCAAAAACTGATCCCCCAACTTTCTGAGCTGGCACTTTTACAAAAAGAGATTCCCTACGCCTTTGATGTGGCACTCTCTCTTCCAGAAAATGCCCTTCCTGAGTGGCTTGCCGTCAATTTAATGACCTCAGCGATGGATCTGAAACGGCAGGATTTGGCCACTCGGTTGCATAATCATCTGAGTGAAGCCTTTTTGCAGAGACACCCTGTGCTGGCCGGTGAGTTTGCTATGGCTCTGGACCGTCCAGACGAAGCTGAAAGATGGGTCATCCTGGCGAAGAAGAGCACCACTTTAAAGGTTGATCGTAAACTTCGCTTAGCGGCATTGATGATGCGTGTAGGGCAACATGCTGAAGCCTTGCAGCGGATCCGAATTCTGGCACCAGATCCACGCACACCGCCATGGTTACTCTATGATTTAGCGGGTTTTATACTCAGAACAAAAGGGGATAAACAAGGGCTGGAGATGTTTGAGCTCCTCAGGGTTAAACGCAAGGAGCCTGAGGTCCAAGCCGCGTGGGCATTAATGGCCATCAGTCAAGATAAGTATCTGCCTGAGGTCAGCCAGTGGTTTAAAGCCCATGTTAAAAGTTTAGCCAGCAACTTGGTTGCAGATCTTACTTTTTTGGCCATTGACCGTCAAAAAGGTGAACTCGGCGTGATCGGTGCCGAGCAACTGTATGCGCTAGACCCCATTCGTGAAAACCACCTGACCGTGGTCAGGGCAAGGCTGGCCAACAAAGAGATCAGCAGAGCTCTAAAAAAGATGCAACCCCTACTACCGGCTCAGAATGAGGCTGAAGAAGGGTTACATGGTCAGATCCTCATGGCCGCTTGGGCCGCTGGCGATAAGAGTGTACAAAAACCACTGTCAGCCTACTTAACACGGCGCATGGCGGATACAAGCCTGAGCACAGAGGACCGTAAAGCATTAGCTTTTATGGCATTAGAAGTGGGCAACCGCAATGATGCCATTCGCACATTCATGACATTCAGTGCCCAAGAGGGACCAGACAGCCCTACCATGGCCTCACTCCGCTATGTTTGGGGTCCAAGACCCAAGCGGGAAGATATTGAATGGATGGCCGAACAGGCCAATAAAGGGGACGAAAAAGCATTACCTGGGTGGGTTCGTCATCTGGTAGAATCAGGAGCTGCTGATATTGCGCTACGCATTGCAGCACCACGGACCCCGGCGGCGGGAACGGACCCCGCCTTTACCGATGCCTATCTCCTAGCCCTGGCAACGTTGAATAAAACTCAACGTATGGGTGAGGTGATCCGCCGGGAAGCGGATGTGGCCCAAACCATGAAACGATTACACCAATTGGCACGCCGGGCAGAGCTGGAAAATCTACCTGGTGATGCAGCCTACTGTTTCCGCCTTGTTCTGGATATTGATCCACTGGACAAAAAGGCTCTGAAACGATTGGGTTACATGGCCTTTTTTGATGGTAAATGGGAAGTGGTCGAAAAACACCTAGGCCGCTTTCTTGCCCACTATGATGGTGATTTTGAGACCAGCTTCTATCTTGCTGAAGTCTACTACTCCATGAACCGCCGGGAACAGGCTAAGCCTTTTTACATGCGGTCTTTGGATAAGATTGCAGACATGAAGGAAAAACCTTTTTCCATTCGCATGACACAAACCCGTATTCATCAGCGGATGGGTGAAAATGAACGGGCACTACGGGAGTATGAAGGGCTGATTAAAGAGCAGCCTGATAACCAGTTCTTAAGAGCAGATTATGTGGAGTTACTATTAGGCACCGGACATGTTCGGGAAGCACGTAATATTATGAGGGAGATGGGCGTACGATGAAGTCGCCTGCACACAAGCGTGGGTTTGGCCTGCTTAATCGCATGGCTGGACTATTTGTCGGGATCTGCATGACCGGTTTACCCCTGGTCTCGCAATCAGCCCCCCATGCCTTGAGTGAAGTGATCCCCCATAAACGCCCCAACGGCCCCAAGCAGCTAAGCTGGAACAGCCCGATCAAACAACACAACAGCCCACTTTTTGTCGATGAACGCCGCTCAGATATTATCCAGCTGCCTGATGATTCACTGGACCACGTACTGAGCAAGCCTACGTTCAATATTCCTGAAGGTGGGCTTCAAATCATTGCACTGGTCGATGAACGTCCAGGCTTACGTACCGATTTTCCCACGGCTATCCCCTCCTACTACTCCTGGATTCAGGAGATGCTCCAACAACCGGTACAAACTGTGGAGATGTATACCGTGGACGAGGCCGGGCACCTCAGCCTGCCCCAAGCACAACCAGATAGCCTGGCAGATGAACGTCCCGTTGGTGGCCAACTGGTGGCCAGTTTATCCACCAGAAGTGCCACCTCATCACGCACGATGAGTCGGTTTACTCCTCCGCCACGGGGCATGCAGCGCCCCACGCCTCAACCTTTAAATGCAGACATTCCTGTTATTGAAATGCTTCCCATGGATGAGCCCATCATTGAGATGGTCCCCATGGCAGAAGCCACGGATAACCGTCCAGAAGCCTACTTATACCCCAGGCAGCAACGTTCAGAACAAACCAAGTTCTCTGAACCCCAGAGCATACAAGTTGTGGAGATGGTGCAGCTTGCCCAGGTGCAAGACACCCCCTCCATCACGTTACCCAGCCCTGAACCAGCACCTCTGTTTAATAGCCCAAGAACGGCAAACACACGCCCCCTTCCTCCTATAAAGCTACCGGAAGAGGAGCCCCCTCTCACACCGATGAGTTTGGGCATTCCCCTACAGCCCATGATGCCAGCCCGCCGGGGAGGTCCACCTGTAGAGCCGACTAAGCGTAGTGTCCCTACACGACCAGAGGCACCACAAACCTCAAGCCCTACAGAGCCCCCCTCTGATGTACAGCGCTCACAGGCACGGGAGAATATATCTCTGATGAGCCACGATGAGCCGCTACCCGGCCAAGCCAGCACAACCGTGCAAGATGCCCCTATGGGCATGCCACCACGACGTCGGGAAGATCTGAATGGCTCTTTGGCGAGCAACTCAGCGTCACTACAACCTGCTAAGTCTCTAACCACATCCGTACCTACAAGTGGCAACAATGCTTGGTTGGATGATGCCATTGGGGCTATGCCACCACCGCCCGTACCAGCATCTGATCAGGCGGGCCCCTATGGCGCCCTGATCTCTGAAGCTCAAACGACAGGACAGGTGGTCTCTTCAGGTAATATTGAGTCAGAGGATCGCGCTAAGCTGGTCTTAGTTTGGCCAGAACCCATTAATTTTGAGAAAAAAATCAAGGGCCGCGAAACGCTGTTACGGTTTAACACCCACTTCAATCCCAAAGAACTAGACAAGTCCATTGCAGACCTAAAAGGGTGGTTGAGCGATGTCCGTTATGGCTATGACACCCTTTTGGTTCGCGCCACCATGGCAGGAACCGGGTTTAATGTTGTGGCCGATGGTCGCAGCCTCATTATTTCCATGACCCGCCCACCCCCAGAGCCTGAACGGGATGAACGACGTGCCCAGACTGAATCACGTCTGCGCTATTTGCAAACCAAAGCCATGCGCGAGGATAAGGCGCTCTATTCCGCCAAAGCACGCATGACAGGCCTGCTCTCCGAAGATATGCAGAACATTGAATTTTTGGCCGAGCAAGGCAACTTGGAACAGGATCTTGGTCGTTGGCGGCGGGCGGTTGCACTCTATGATCGTGGACTAGAACAAGCCCCAGGTGAATTTAATATTGTCTACGCCAAAGCTAACCAGATCTATACCCATACAAACTGGGCAGATGTGGGGCAAACCTTTAAGAATTCCACCAACAACAATGAGCGTCAGGTCAGCAGTACCGCCCGGTATCACCACACATTCCGTCACCATTGGGATGCAACGTTAAAGGTGGAGCATGGCTCCATTGCCATTAGCAACCTGGTTCGAGGCGATGGTTCAACCACCACACGCGCCGAAGAGGACTGGTGGAGCGAAGGGGTAACCTTAGGCTATGACTATGATAATGGTGACCGTGCTGAGCTCGGCCTACACCATACCGATAAAGGTGTAACGGGGGCCTCCGCCAAACATATTTGGACAACCCCCTTTAGCAGCCGCACCACCTTAGAAGCCACCTATCGGGAGATGTATACCGGTCTGGCTGTGGCCGTGGCGGATGGTGGACACCGCAGTAAGCTGGAGTTAAGCCGTCTGGATTTTTGGCCCAACAGCTGGCGTTCTATTTTAACCGCAGGTGTTAACCACTACGGCATTAATGAAGATGAAAATGCGGCGGAATCCGTCACCTTATCCGCCTCTTTCCGCTATGACCTGTTGCAACGCCCCAATCAAGAAGTCTCTTATACTGTTGAAAAAGAGATGGTGGACAATCTCGCGGAGCGCTACACAGCAGGCGGCGCCCCCTATTTCTTACTGCCTCTTGAAGATCGAGAGACCCATAGCATTAATTTTGGTTGGTTTGAACAGATTACCGACTATCTACGCTATGACGCCGCTGTCGGATACTCCTATGACCGCCTAACCAAAGCCAAAGGACCTGCTTGGCAGTTGGGGTTAACCTATGAACCACTCGCCGATCTTGAAACCGGCATTCGTGCCCAAGGTGCGGTGAGTAGTACACAGGGCACAGTTGGCCGTACAGAAACCATTAACTGGTTTTTGCGCATCCGCTTTTAATGTTGCCCTTTAAATATAAACACATCGACAACCCGTAAGCGGGGAGAGTCTGAAGATGAAAACCAGGGGATGGATGATGAAAAGGCATGGTGCACTTGTACTGCTGCTAAGCATGCTGATGTTAAATGGATGTTGGATGGGAACCGACCGCTCTTTTGTCAAAGAGCAGGAACTGGACCGCCAAATGGTTGTGGCCGTTCTGCCCTTTGAGAACCTGAGCAACAACCCCAATGGGGGTTTGATTATCTCCCAACTGTTTGCCACAGAGCTGTACCACCGTGAGCTGTTTCAACAGATGGAAGAGACCGAGCTACGCCGCCTATTAACACAAAACAAAGTGGATGTAGACCGCTTATCCGATGTCTCCCTAGCCCGTAAAGTGGGCCTTATGCTGGGTGTGGATGCGATCATTTTGGGCAGTGTTTCTGAACTGTCGTATCAACATGGCTTACGTGAGGAACCGGCGGTTGGTTTTAATGTGCAGTTACTGCGTGTTGAAGATGGCAAAGTTTTGTGGCGCGGCAGCCAATCATTAATGGGAAGCGGCTGGCTTCGTCGAGAGAGTTTAATTTATACCGCACAACGGGCCATCGATAATCTGGTGGGGCGTATGGATCGCTGGTACGACCCAGAGCACTGGTATGCGTTGAAAAAGAAGAACAAACAACCCGAAGCAGTTAAGAAGTAAGGCATTGAGCAAAGAAAATGGCTGAGGCTCCAGACAAAAAAAAGGAGAGTGAAGCGCTCTCTGTTCAGGATCGTGCGGATGCAATGACCGCCATTGGCGGGGGGCGCACCATGGGTGGTGTGCGGGTCTCAGCGCTGTTGGAAATTACCATTTTCTTCGCCATTATCTTTGCCATAGATTTTGGCCTGATGGGGGGGGGGCGTTTTGCCGATGTCTCTCCCCACCCATATTGGTTCATCATCATCGTTATCAGTATCCAATATGGTACAACTGAAGGGTTGCTGGCAGCTTTGGCAGCCACCATTGCCCTACGTAGCTGGAACATCCCGGAGCCCAGTTTTAATCAAGAGGTCTTTGATTATGTGCTCCTGCTAATGCGCCAACCGATGATGTGGCTCATGGCCGCGGTTTTAATGGGCGAGTTACGGGTTAGGCAGAAGCGGTTTCAGCAAGAGATGCGTGATGCGCTGATGGAAACCCGCGAACGGGAAGAGCGCATTACCGAAGCCTATAACCGGGTAAACCGCACTAAAGAGATGCTAGAGACCCGTGCAGCGGGCCAAATGCGTACCGTCGTGGGCTCTATTCAGGCGGCCAAAGCGGTGGAGCAACAGGAGCCTGCACTGGTTATGAATGGTGCAGCGGATATCATCCAGCAGGTTCTTAACCCTAAAAAGTTCTCTCTTTTTGGCTTGGATGATGGCGCACTAAAAATGCGTATTAGCCGTGGCTGGGATGGTGATGAATCCTATAAAACCTCATTACCTGAGTCCGGTGCCATCTACCAACGCGTGGTTGGGCAACATCAATTTCTCTCTGTGGTCAAACCTGATGAGCGAGATGCCCTGGATGGTGAAGGGATGCTGGTTGGCCCCCTACTCTCCAAGGAAACCGGCAACGTCTCGGGACTTATGAAGCTTGAAGAACTGGGCTTCATGGACCTTAATGTGAGCACGGTAGAGAACTTTAAGGCCCTGTGTGAGTGGATTGGAACCTCGCTGGATAACGCCAATCGCTATCAGGATGCTAAATCTGACAGCGTGCTGAACCATGAACACCAACTTTTCTCTTTTGGCTTTTTTCCTAAACAGGTTCAGCTCTTTACCAGCCTTGCACAACGTCTAAAGTTTGAAGTTTGCCTGATCATCATCCGTTTGGAAAATGCAGATAACCTTAACCTGGAAGAGCGCCGCAAAATCCCCCCTGTACTTAGTGAAGCCTTGCGTACCGTAATGCGTACCACCGATATGGCGTTTGACTATGAACGCCCAGGTTATGATTTTGCCCTCTTGCTTCCTGCTACCCCGGTAAAAAATCTACACTTTGTTTTAACCAAACTGGATGAAGCCATTGAGACCATGATCAAGCCTGAGGCGCCTCGGGCTAAATTCTCCATCCAGACCCAGATCCTGCACCAGGTGGATGAAGAGAAGCCTAAGGAGACACCTCCTAAGCCAGAATCGTTGCTTGACGGCACCCCACCACCCCCAGCAGCTCAAAACGAAGGGGGCGAGTCGGCACAGCCTGTAACCGCTAAGGCACTATCGTGAGTGCGTCATTGCTCGAGCTGGATGAGTCGGTTACCCCCCAAAAAAAGCGTACCGATGATTGTGAAGATGAAGGGGTTGGCTCCAAGGTTCCGCTACACAACGCCATACTCATGGCGTTGGCTGTACTGAGCTGCTTGATCGAACTGTGGCTTTTTTACCGTATGGCCATGGCAGAGGCCAACCTGGAGGCTCTGCCATGGACAGAAGTGGTTGGTCTACACCTAGCCTGGATGACTGTTCTTTGCATCATCGCCTACAGACCCATCACACGGGGGTGCGGCAAAGGCTTATATGTTCTATTGATTACCACCACAGGTACGCTCGGCTTTGTGGGGGCCTTAGGCACAGCGGTCACCATGATCCTCTATTGGGAATATGCCCGCCATACGACCTCTTTTGACGAATGGTATGCGGCACTGTTCCCTGAAGAAGAGATGAGTGAAGCCCGTATGCTTTCGGAAAAACTGGAAGCCAGTGGCGGTGGTGCTGAAGGCATGATGACCCCGTTCAATGATATTCTAAAATATGGTACCCAACGCCAAAAGCAGAGCATGATCGCCTTAATCAGCCGTAATTTTAAACCGGCATTCGCCCCCGTCCTACAACAGGCGTTGAATGATCCTGACAACTCCATACGGGTACAGGCTGCTACAGCCACAACCTTTGTCGAAAACGGCTTTCTCAAACGCAGTATGGAGCTCGAAGAGCTGCATAGCCATGACCCAGACGATCAAGAGATCTTGCTCGACCTTGCCAGTCACTATGATGACTATGCCTATACAGGTATTTTAGATCTTGAACGGGAACGGCAAAACAGAGACAAAGCTATTGAACTCTATCAGCTTTACCTATCCGCAGACCGGAGTAATGCTCGGGTGCAAAATGCTTTAGGGCGCAACCTGCTCAAGAATGAACGGTTTGAAGAGGCCAGAGACTTCTTGGAAGGCCTGCTTAATGAAGGGGAAGCGGCGAAATCGCTCTATCTATGGTATATGGAGTGCCTGTTCCAGCTTAAAGATTTTGCGGCTTTAGGCCAAGCTGCTGATAGTCTGGTTAGAAAATATTCTGAGAACGCATTTCCACCGCACATCATGGAGACCGTGCTGTTATGGCAGGCCGGTCAAACAGAAGAACCCCAACCCCTTTTGCCTAAGCCCACGACCATGGATGAGGGCCACGCATGAGTGACAAGCCGGCCTTGGTTAACGCCCCACCGGATGCAGATGGATATGTGGCGGATATCTGCTTAATTGTGGAAGGCACCTACCCCTATGTCGCAGGAGGGGTGTCGGGTTGGGCACATGATCTGATCACCACCCAAAGTAACCATACATTCCATCTTCTGGCTATTTTACCCCAAGGGGCCGATCTAACCATGCGCTATGAGATGCCCCCCAATGTAACGGGCATCTCCCACGTATGGCTGGCCCCGGATGGTAAACATAACCTCCCCTGGTTTAAGGGGAAAAAAATCTGTGATGCTCTACAGCCTGAGGTGGCGCGTTTTCAGAGTGTCGGCGGGTTGGAGTCCATGCGCCGCCTGTTGCAAATCATTGACCCTTTGCGGAAAAAACTCTGCCGGAACAATCTTCTCAATGATAAACATGCCTGGGATATGACCGTTGGTCTTTATAAAGATCTACTGGGTGAAGGCCCTTTTCTGGACTTTTTTTGGACATGGCGCTTTTTAGGGGGAAACCTCTTTACCGCGCTGCTTTGTGAGCTACCCCGGTGCCGCAGCTACCATGCGGTTTCAACAGGCTATGCTGGGCTATTACTGGCCCGCTGCCACCTGGAGTATGACCGACCCGTTATTGTGACGGAGCATGGTATCTATACCAATGAGCGCCGTATTGAGATCACCATGGCGGACTGGCTTTATGACCAGCCCAAGGCAGACCTTCAGGTTGAAAAATTGGAAAAGGATGTCAAAAGCCTGTGGATTGATGCCTTTGCAGCCTACTCTCTTACCTGTTATGAGGCGTGTGAAGAGATTTTAACCCTCTACGGTGGCAACCAAAAATTCCAATTGGCCGATGGGGCCAATCCTGAGCGCATGCGCATTATCCCCAACGGTATTCACTGGCAATCCTTTACAGACATCCCCACCAATCGCGGTGAACGCCCCCCCACTGTGGCGCTCATTGGTCGCGTGGTACCCATTAAAGATGTCAAAAGCTTCATCCGTGCATGCGGCATTTTACGGAAAACCGTGCCCCATGCCATCTCCTACGTCATGGGCCCAACGGAAGAAGATCAAGAGTACTTTGACGAGTGCGAAGATATTATTAGCCACCAGGGTCTGGAGGATATGATCACCTTTACAGGCCGGGTTAATCTCAAGGAGTGGATGGGCAAAATTGATGTTCTGGTTCTTACCTCGATCAGTGAAGGGCAGCCCCTGGTTATTTTAGAAGCGGGTTCTGCTGGGGTGCCCTCTGTAACCACCGATGTGGGGGGGTGCCGGGAAATGATTGAAGGCATGGCCGATGAAGAGCCTCCACTGGGTCCTGGGGGTGAGGTGACCGAAGTCTCTAACCCAGCAGCCACCGCCCGTGCCATGGCCCGCCTGTTAACCGACTCGGCTTGGTATGAACAGTGCGCCACCGCCATTAAAGAGCGGGTTATCCGTTATTATGCGCAGGAGGACTTGGCCAAAGCCTATGCTGAGATCTATGACAAACTGGTTGTCATGGACAATGTACAGCGCCATGGTGCCGATCATTTCTCAGAGATAGTTACGTCAGAAAACCAAGGGGCATCCTCAACAGAGCCACCTGACGATGAAGATCAAAACGAAACTTCTGAGCCTCTTACAACAGAAAAGCCAGCCCCTTCAACTTCTGCCTCCCCAGAGGCAACCCCCTCCCCTGATCACGCTGAAGCAGACCCAGCAGATCCTGGTTCAGAACAGGCGAAGGCACAAATGACCAAGGATGGAACAAGCGCCATGACTACGCGAGAGGACGCTGACACACAGCATGCCGATCCGGCGACCTCTCCCAATCCGGCGGTAAAGGTGTAACCCATGGCTGGTATTGGATTTGTCTTACGTAACCTAACCTATAAAGACAACCTTATGGGGTTGTTGGCGGGTTTTGGCTATTCCGCTTTGGTGGCCACGGGACCTTGGCTGTTTACCATTCTCTCCCTCACAGGCTCGATGGCCTTGGGATCTCTGTTTACCACGTTTGAGCAGCAATCGACCTTTCGTATTATTGTTATTTATAACTTTGCCTTCTCTTTGGTCCTTTCTGGCCCCATCGTCATGGTCATTACCCGCTATGTAGCTGACCTGATCTTTACCCGCGAAGTCCAGCATGTGCCAGGTACGCTTTTGGGTGGGCTTATTTTGCTCTTTACCATTCAGGCACCACTGGCAATTGGCTTTTATTTCTTTTTTGCCGACCTTGAAGTCAGTAACCGTATTCATGGACTGACCAACTATTTTCTGATTACCGGGATCTGGCTGGTCACGGTCTTTATTACGGCCTTGAAAGATTATAAATTTATTATCCGCATTTTCTTAATGGGAATGATCTTAGGCACTTTAACCAACCCCATACTCTCTATGGAGTTTGGGGTGTCAGGTATGCTGTTTGGTTTTAACACCGGTCTGGCCATTATCTTTTTTGCCTTAACCGCACGGGTGTTTGCTGAGTACCCCTATAAAGTGCGGGGGCTCTTTTTATTCATGCCCCACTTTAAGAAATATTGGGATCTGGCCCTTATCGGCCTATTTTTCAATATGGCCGCTTGGATGGATAAGTGGATTATGTGGTTTGCGCCAGAGAGCGAGCAGTTGGTAGGTGGTTTTCCCTCCTACCCCAACTATGACAGTGCCATGTTCTTGGCCTATCTAACCATCGTCCCCTCAATGGCCTCTTTTGTTCTGAGTATGGAGACCAGCTTTTACGAACGCTATTTAAAGTATTATCGGGATATTCAAAAGCATGTGACGTATGAACAGATTATCGCCAACCAAAAAGATCTCATTGGCTCCATCCATACCAGCGGGCGTAACTTTTTTATTTTGCAGGGGGGTATTTCCGTAACGGCCTTGGTTTTGGCCCCTACAATCTTCCAGGCATTTGGGGTGAATTTTTTACAGTTGGGGATGTTTAGACTGGGGGTCTTGGGGGCCTTTTACCATGCCATGCTGCTGTTCTTGAACATCGCCCTATCCTACTTTGACTTCCGGCGTCATGCACTGGCGATTAGTGGTGTTTTTCTGCTAACCAATGGTGGCTTCAGCATTATCTCACTGAACTATGGCTTCCCCTACTACGGTTATGGCTATTTTGCAGCCACAGCATTTACCTTTGGTTTTGCTTTCCTGTTGGTTTTTCATATGTTAAGGAATCTACCCTACCATACCTTCATCAGCTCGAACGATTCGGTTAAAGGATAAGTTTGACGCTAAGAAGAGTGAGCTCAGCTCAGAGCTCTGGCCTGCCTTTAAAGCGTAGAAAAAGAATCGGTTAAACAGACGCTTTGGCCATGCGTTCAGATAACAAGCTTTTTCCCTTATCCAGAACCGCACAAAAACCCATGCTGTTATCGGCTGACTTCACAGATACTTAAAACGCACCTGCCGTCAGGTTGGGATACCGATCTACACCACACACTAAAGCCGACCTGTTAACCTCAGACCCCAAGCGTTATGATCAATAAAGGTCACAGGGGTGTGAATGCTCATGCCGAGTGTCTCACTAACCCGCTTTGCATCTATAAAGTTCGCCACACGATCACCATAAAGCTGTACCGCCCCCCCAACCACGACCTGGGCGAACAGCCGCCAAACCATGGGATCTGAACAGATAGACAGGTCAACCAACAGCAAGGCCAAGGGAGAAACAAGCTCTGTTTGTTGCTGCTCGAGCACATTCATGGTCATGACATGGACAGAGGCATCCCCTTGAGGTGTGATACCCCACTGATGCAACAGAGATAAAGCCTCTGCCTCTTGCGGCCCCTCTGCAACCACCAAGGTGACATCCCGTTTGGGTACACCAAGCTGGGTGAATATTTGATGGATCATCCATGCCAGAGCCGGTTCATTGGCAACCATCATGATCGGCCCCTCTCGCTGCTGCTCGAGTAAGATCGTCGCTTGCAAGTACAGCTCAAACAGACGGGCCTGGGAGAGTGAGGTATGTGCCTTTAGGTGTGGTAACAGGGGATAAAAACCGGTCAAACGTTTAACCACCCCTTTGCTGGCCGCCGAACCAAAGTAAGAGATATGTGCCAATGTATGGGTTTGTGGCCAAAAGATGTCTGCATCCGGTTCGTGCCAGAAAGGCATGATCGAACCACGCCAAGCCACACCAATCTGCTGCATGGTCTCATACACCATAACCTGCCAGCCTAAAGCTTTCAGCAGAGAGAGCCCTTCTCGCTTTGGTGCAGACATTAGGTCATAAAGAACAATACAAGCCTCGTCCCCCGCTGCAAAATGAATCTGCTGCAGCCGCTCCTGTAGCGATGCCCCAACCTCCGATGCGGCGATAAAAAAGAGCTGCCAGTTCTGACTGGACGCATACTTCAACACCTGATCAGCCGGTTGAGCATACAGTGACACGCGTTGTGTTAAATGAGCTCGAGACAAGATTTGCTGATATATTTTTTGTACCGAACGGTCGGCTAAAGCAGGATCAACCACATCGACCTCAACCCCAGCCAAGCCTAAATGCACCGCGTACCACAAAGCATGCTGCCCGATAAGCAAGGCACGTTTGCCCATCCATGGTAAGGCACTGTTATAAAAAACCTGGGCTTCATCCAATGTCGACCCCGGCCAGATATCCTGCCCAAATTGCGGTCCATAAAGGGTGTGCGGAATTTCGGCCCGGTGGGGCTGCGTCTGCTGCGTAGGATCTAACGAGCTGATGACATCAAACAGTGCTGAAACATTCAACCCCACGCCATTGGGACTCTGATAATCATACCGATCCTGAAGGGGAACAACCGTATCCTGAGCAGATGTCAGCAACCCACACTGCTGCAACAACGCCTGCTCTTTCTGGATCAATAAAATCGCCTGCTTTTGAATATACTGATCAACCAACGGATTGGCGGGAACCCGGCGTACTGCAGAGGGGGGAAGACGTTGCTCACCGAGCATAAGCTGTGTTTTCCCGGCCTGCACCACCTCTGGGTCCGGTGAGGTTGTATGTACAAAATGAACAGGTTTGTCCTTTAGCCGTAGCTGTTTTATGGAGCGCCCATCTTCCGTGGGCTGGGCAACAACCTGTTTCAGGCGTCCCCCGTGCACATTCCAACTATCACCATCCAGAGCAATGACCTTCCCTTTCCAGGCGGTGTGCAGATGATAATTAAAAAAATTCTGTTCATACAGAAAATGGTTCTGGATCTGGCACCCTTCCTGGTTAAAACGATCCAGCCAATCCCACATCTTATGGGCAATATAAAACCCGGTATTAAAATAGGTCCACTGGCGGTAAGTCGATGCCCCATGGGGCTCTAATAACGCTTTAAAGGGGGCAATGCGCTGGGTTGTTTCAAACGTATCAACAAACTTCCCCACGGTATCATTATGGTCGGCAATAGCTGCTAAGAAGGGTCCGGTTTGCTGTTGGCATATCTGTTCAACATGCTGCATTAATGGGCCCGTCAGGCAGCAGTCACTATCAATCCAAATTACCGTCTCTGGACGTTGCTGCCCTAGAAACTCTGTAATACGTATTTTTTTCTCAAAATGGTGACAAGCCGGATCCATAGAGGCCGGTAGAGGTAACAACACACCTAGCGCTTCAAAAAAGCGTTTTAATGGAGCGGAGAGTCCAAAATCACAGATATAGAGCTGACTATGAGGAGCATGGGTTCGAAAACTGTGCAGCAGAGAAAAGAGCGGCAACATAAAGTTGCTATCGGCTCCTGTGATAAAAAGCGGCTGTTTTTTGTCCATTTTTCAAACCCTTAACATACCCACCCCGATTGGGCTGGTAAAAAGCTGTGACGCTGTAAACATTCAGGACAGAATACGCCCTTGGCGGGGGATATAGGCTCGGGTACTGCTGGAGCTATTCATAACCTGGGCCAGATCTTCAACCCGATCAACCCGCTTGTACTGTAGTTGCATGTCCCGATCACGCCCATGGAAAATGCGCACATGACCATGCGCCACCGCAGGAAAAATGTAGCGAAAATTATCCTCTGGGGTTAGCACATGGTAGTGAATGGAGCTATGCCATACCGCTTGGCGAAAGCCCGGTTGATCATGTAGCCCCCCATATTTGCCACCAAAAGCCACCATCTGTTCTTGATAGATGTTCAGCCAGTTTTGAAACAGCTGTTTCATGGCGGCATTATTACGGTAAAGAATGACACCGGTATTAAATTCAGGAAATGAGCTCGGAACATCAGGCAGCAGAACAGCAAAGCGGTTGTTACGGTCATTAATATCAAAAAGATGAGAGAGCCTACCTGGAGCGTGGGCAGCCGCCATATCTACCCGTTTTAATAGCTGAAACAAGCTATCAACGGGGGCTGCCACATAGGTATCACTATCTAAAAACAGTACCTCGTCTCCCGCAACTTGCATCATGGCCGTTATTTTATCCACAAAACCAAAGGCCGGTTTTTCAAACAGCATGACCTGATCAAAGAGATCACCTGGCACAGGTTTATCGGTACACAGCACCAACTTTGCATGGTTTAAAAAAGGCCGCAAAGAACGTGCACTATTGATCGCTTCCTGACGATACATCTCTCCAGTTGCGACATAGAGAATGGTACGGTTCACAACGCTCTCCAAAGATCAGCCTTCACGGTTTGTCCAACAGATGGATGTTCCAAAAGCCCTACCAACCCTTTTGGGCCAGTTTATCCCAAGCTGGCTGGGCACGCTGCAGTAACTGGGCACGCACCTTATCGTCCAAGAGACCAGCACCTTGTGTCATCGAACCAGATCTAAAGAAATCTGAATGTTGTGCCTGGTTTCTCATAGCCTCCAGACTGGTCACCTGCTCAATATGATCCAACAGCCCATCGTCATACTCTGCCCCCAGATAATCAAACAGTTGTTGGCAGGTTTGTCGTTTATGTTTAACCAGTCGATCGTAGCGTACGACGTGAATATCACCATAGCGTTGGTAAAAATCAATCACCTGATCCACAGCCTGATTAAAGACCGCAACCGCATTGGCAGCCCACCCCTCTAAACCACCAAAGGGTTTCATAAAGCTTAAATGCAGCTCCTCATTATTCTCTACTTTGGCCAAATGATGGTTATGGTTCCAGGATGAGATGGCAACATCAATGGGATCACGGAAGATAGCGACCATTTTTGGTTGGTCAAAGTCCTGATAATACCCCTGTAGATCATCCAACACTTGATTATCATTGGCCCCGATAATGGGTAGCCCTTCGCCGCTATCACGAATGAGGGATTCCACCATAAAACGGAAGCTGCGCTTGGCTAACAACGGGGAGACGCCCCCCTTGCCTAACCCCCCAATACGGCTATGCATAAGCACATGATGGTGTGCATACTCCAAACACCCCTCTTCCACCATTTTTTTAAGCTGAGCAAAAGCATGTTCAGCCGGACATGAGATCTGAGGGTGTTGATCCAGCAGATATTGCAGCAGGGTTGTGCCACTCTTGGGCGGCCCAAAGCAGAAAAACATCTGCTGGTCCGGCTTAGGTGAGGCGACCTCTAAACTCTGTGTATGCATCGGTGCAGAGGTTTCAGCCTGTGCATGAACCCGATCAAACTGCTGGGTTACCGCATGAGAAACGCGATCCATAACCTCCGGCCAGTCCCCCCGGGTAGATTGCCGGAATAAACGCATACTGGGATACCAGGGAGAGTCGTCCCGGTCCAACAACCAGCGCCAATCGGGGCTATAGGCAATCAATGTCCAGACCGGACACCCCATAGCACCAGCCAGATGCACCACCGAGGTATCCACAGAGATCATCAGATCCAAATTGGCCATCAGCCCAGCCGTCTGAGCAAAGTCGGTCACATGAGGTTCCAAATGAACCATACGATCCCACAAGGGGTTCTGTCGATCATGCGGCGAGTTATTCAGTTGCAATGAGACCCAGGTCACCCCCTCTAAAGCCAGCAAAGGCGCCAACGTTTGTAGTGGGATGGAGCGGGCACGATCCCGTTCGTGGTTGGGGTTACCAGCCCAGACCAAGCCAATTCTCAAGGGGTGTGTACACGCGGCATCTAGGCGTTTTTTCCAAACAGCACGGTCTGCTTCCTGTGCATGTAGGTAGGGTATGCTAGCGGGTATACTCTGCAACTCTGTGGCAAACCCATGGGGTAGATTCATATCCATGCAGTAATAATCGAACTGGCTCAAATCGACATGGGCAGAATCTGTATAAATGTTGTCAATGCCTGGCACCTGCTGAAACAGTTTGGCCAATGGCTGCGAACAGGAGAGCTCCAGACGCTGCACCCCTCGTTTTTTCAACTCGGGTAGATAGCGTATCATCTGCAGTTGGTCACCCAACCCCTGCTCCGGCAAAACCACCAGAGACTTTCCGTTTAGCTCCTGCCCTTCCCATAACGTGCTACGGTTAAGGTTAAGCGCTTTGACCCCTTTGCGAAACAGCTTGGTATGATAACGGGACTGGTAGTTATGAAAACCTTCTCGCAACTGCCCTTGTACCAACTGAATGACACTCAGGTTCATCATAGAGTCGTTATAGTCGGGGTGGTGGGCCAAAATCTCTTCCAGCACCTGTTTGGCACCCTCTACTTCCCCCACATTCAACAACATCATAGCCAGATTATTGGCCACCCGAGGGTTACCAGGATGATGCGCCACATGGGTTCGGCAGACCTCTACCGCCTCTTCTAAGCGATAAAGACGGCGTAACACCCGTCCACCTAAGATAATACCCGCCTCTATCGCAGCAGGATCCAAGCGTAGCGCATGACGACACGCTTGCTCAGCCTCCTCAAAGCGCTCAAGCTCTGACAGACAGTGCCCCCAGTTGGCAAAGGCATCCGGCGAGTGCGGATTTAAAGCCGCCATCCGAGCGAACAACGGCTCTGCTTCAGCCAGTTTACCTTGGGTAAACAGAGTCAGACTAAGGTGAAAGAGCGCATCATTATGGTGCGGTGTTCGATTAAGGATCTCACGCCATATTTGACACGCCTCATCCAACTGACCAAGGGCTTTTAGGCTGGCCCCCATGCCCGACAATGTCTCCAACTGCCCGCCATCTATTTTGGCCACCTGCTCAAGCAGGTTCAGGCATTGCGCATGGGCACCCACTCTATTGAGGGTTAAGCCTAACGCTCTTTGGGTATCTATATCCTCTGGTTTGGCCTGAGCAACTTTGTGATAGAGCGGTAGCGCTTCTGCATGCTGCCCTAGTGCGGTATGGACCTGCGCCAATTTATGCACAAGTGCGATAGCGTTAGGCAGATGGTTCAACCCGTTACGCAGAACCTGCTGGGCATGCTCCCATTGCTTTTGTTCTTGGTAGAATGAGGCAAGGTTCAGGTAGCCCCCTTCTGCCCGGGGGGTGACACGGATCGATTCTAACCAAGCCTGCTCAGCCTGTTTGAGCTCACCCGCTTTATGGTGGATAACCCCCAGATTGAGCAGGGCATCCCCATGATTAGGGTTACACCTTAGAACGTTATGAAAAGTCTGTTTGGCCTGATCAAAAGCGCCTAACCCCATATAGGACAGACCCAAGTGATAGTGATGAAAAGCTTGCTCAGGACGCAGCGCAACCACTTTATTGAGATAAGGCAGCGCCTGTTTATAGTGTTGCTGCTGATAATGAAGAAGCCCCATAAAATGGTTAAGCTCTGCATCCTCAGGCGCTTCTTTCAACAGCTCAGCATATGCTTGCTCTGCGGGTTGCCAAGCACCAGACCGGTGTAGCTCAAGAGCCTGCTGGCGCCGTTGCTCTTGATCAAGCACCGGCGGCTGCGCCGCAGAGGGTACCGGATTTTGCGTCACAGGTTGATGCTTGGAAGCCGCTTTTTTTTGTTTTTTCTTACGTGCCATAGCGCCACAGCCACCTTAACAGTGAAGAAGAACAGAGAGGGTCATCGTTCACGTAAGGCACGACCCTGAGCCAACATAAGCGGCTCGAGGAAATAGTCGACAACCCGGCGTTTACTGGTGCGGATCGCCGTCATCACCTCTACACCAGGGTAGAGTTCATAGCGATATTGACCATTTTCAAAGACACTGCCTGCTGTTTCTAGCCGGACTTTATAGTAGGTCTCTTGGGTGCTTTTATCAGTAAAGGTATCGGCACTAATATGCACTACCTCCGCATCCAAACGTCCATAGCGGATCCCCTCCCGGCTGGCCAAGGTAATATACCCCTGCTGACCCACCTGAACATGACCAATGTCTCCGGGCGATAGGTGCCCCTCAACGATCAGTCGATCATCCATGGGCACAATATCCATCACCGTTTCACCCGCACGAACGACGCCGCCCACGGTATTATTCAAAATCGCTTTTACAATACCGTTAGCAGGGGCACGCAAGACCGTCCGTGCAGCACGGTCATCAAGCTTACGCATACGGTGTTTTAACTCAGAGAGACTTTGACGTGCCTGGTCCGCTTCGGTTTTGGCATTTTCCACAAAGATATTGGCCAAGGTTTTATTACGTCCGGCAATCTGTCTAAGCTTGGATTTTTGACCATTAATACCAGCAACATCTTCATCAATGGTGGACTGTAACGTACGGTCCTCTTTGAGCAAGGCCAAATGGTCCAAACGGCTGGTTAGCTCATCCTTCAACAAGGTTTCACTAATTTTAACCTGTTCACTCAGCAACTTCATACGTTGCCGGTTATTACGCAGACGGGCTCGAATTTCAGTCAGTAGAGACTCATTTTCTTTGTAGTTATTCTCTAGCTCTGACTGCTCCCCTTTTAACCGGGACGTTCGGGCTCTAAACAGTGCCTCTGACTGTTTAACCAGTTTTGGATGGGCCTTGATAAGCTCTGGCGGAAACTTAGGCCGGTCAGCCAATCGAGCTTCCGCTTCATAGCGAACAATATCCAACGTCAAGCCCACAATCCTAGCATTAACCTCTTGCAGATCTGACACATCCGCAATGGACTCCAAATCAATCAAGGCCTGGCCTTTTTTAACATTTTCCCCCTCTTTGACATGGATCTTACGAAGAATGCCCCCTTCCAGGTGCTGAACATGCTTAACCCTAGAGCTTGGCACCACCTCACCTGTGGTAAAGGTCACCACATCCAACGTGCCTAAAAAGGACCAGACAACCGTTCCAACAACAAAGCTGAAAAACAGAGGAATATAGAGCCAAGCCGTCACACCAAGAGCCGCTCCTGGTGCATTTTTTGGATCTAACTCATCTTCTGAAAAGGGGTTATCATTGGGAATAGCCATTATTCACCCCCCTTCTTATCATCACCGCCCACACCGGCATTCCCCTCCGCACTGAGCAGGGGCTCTTGTCCTGAAGCCGCTGTCTGTTTCGTACCGGCAACAATGGATGGTGTGGCCGATATTTTATCTGTCGCACCACCTGCTTTGGATGGCTCTGCCGGTTTGGCAGGTTTAGGCATTTGCCGGCGCGTTAACTCGGGGATCGGTTTGACATCCAGGTTAAGAAGGACATTGGGCACACGAGTAATATTGGGGTCATTGGTAAAGAGGATCATGGTACTGCCCTCCTGGGAGAGCCTGGAGAGAATTTGATAAACCGCCTTCTGCCCTTTTTGGTCCAGACCTTCTGTCGGTTCATCAAAGATCGTCACCCTCGCCCGGCTGGCCAGGGCACGTGCAATGGCCAAACGACGACGAATCCCCAAGGAGAGCTGGTTACCCTGGTTAACAATCTGGGTCTGTAATCCTGCCTCAGAATGATCAATGAACTCTCTAAGCTCAACCATATTGATGATGCGCTCCAACCCCTCTTCATCAATCTCAGGATTATTAACACAGAGGTTATCTGCAATGGATGCATTCATAAATAGGGGTTCTTGAGGCAGATACATAACGTTGGTCCGCCACCAGCTTAGATCCATCTGCCGCAGATCTACCCCATCAATTAACAAATGACCACGAATGGGATGGTAAATCCCCATCAACAGCTTGGCCAATGTTGACTTACCAGCACCATTACTGCCCGTGACGACTAAAGAGTCACCCGCAACCAGTTCCAGGTTCAACGACTCAAACAAAGGTCCCTGCCCGCCTGGGTATGCAAAAGCCATATCTTTAAAGGCGACACGGCCCGTAAAGTTATTAAGCCGTGTGCCTGTTTTGGGCTCTCTTGCCAGTTTTAGTAACTGGTTAAGCTCCAGTGTCGCTTGACGCCCTTTAGCAATCTCCCCACTGGAGGTTGCAAACTTAATTACAGGTGTCAGTGAACGCATGGCAAGAATGTTAATACCCAACATCATCCCCATGGACATGGTGCCTTCAAAAATCCCATGAGCGGCAATGGTGATGACCCCCACCATTGCAAGCATGGTTAAACCGGTTGTCAGGCGCATTTCTGCTTCTTGAAACTTTTCATGCTCTGCCATCGCTTGCTGGCGCAGTACCCGGTGAACCCGCCACTTATCCATCAATTTATTGTGGTGGTTAAACGCCCGGACATCTTCCAAGCCCCCAACGGCACTACCCATTAACCGGTTACCAAAACTTTTAATACGTGACACCGCTTCTGTCGGTTTACGTATACGGTACTGATGAATCAAACCATAGATAAAGACAAACACCGCCAAACAGCTCACCCAAATACCTGCACGTGGTTCCAGAATATAGAGCACACCAATAAAGAGAAAAGAGAAAGGTAGATCAAATACTGTGACAAGCATGCGGGTACCAAATGCTTTTTGCACATCATCCAGGTGCCGCATCACCTGCATTTTAACCCCATCGTCCAATCCATCCAGCTGTTGAGCTTGCGCATTAACCACAGCATCAAAAGCCGAATCGGCCACAAAAGCATCCGGCGCAGCGCTAACGGAGCGGGCCAAACGCATCTGTAATCGTTGAAAGACATTTTCCAGGATCAACACCATGGCGATACCCGCCATCAAGGTATAGAGGGTCTCCTCCACACCAAAGGTGGTATACCGCTTCATCACATTCATAGCATAGAAGGTGACACCCAAAGCCAAGAAGTTCACCATAAACGAGGCGAACAAAAGATTCATAAACACCACAGGTCGACGTAACAGACGACGTAGCAACTCCTGCATAACTGCACCTTCATTCCTGACCCATCAGGTCCAAACACACGGTATGAGCATCCGGGGCTTACCTGCCCTTATGGGATCTACAAGAACCCAATACTCTTATAAGTTCCCAGCAACGCCAAAGAGTTTCCCTTACGCGCTTTGCATCATGTTATTCAACGCTTCAAACAAATCAAATCATTGTAATCTCAATAGCCTTTAAATGCATGGGGCAACATAACCTCAAACCTAAGGGGGAACACCCACCCCGACCCTATTTAACCTTCATTCAACGGCCACCACAGCATTCATCACACCGCACAACGCTCTTCAACCCATTGGCACCTAAACACGTCCAACGCTCTAATAACAAACCCGATCGACCCCCTGACAACCCATCAACATAAAAAACCGTTCCCCGTAACGATCAAGCACCTACGGACCACCCTACTCTAATCTAAGAGGGATACCCGCCCCTAGCCAATCTATCCAACAGACACCACAGCATCTTTACTCTTCATTTCATCTATTTGCACAATAGAGGACAAACCCTATTCAACCCACTTAATCAAACACACACCTTTGATACCACACCCGACAAAGCAGTCCATAAAATGGAATCTGGACCAGATTTCCCCCCTTATCGCGCCAATATAACATCTCTACAGATCAACCTTTTGCCCCCTAAAACGGCTTAACCCCATGGTGACCTAAGCAAATGCAATCACTTTAATGAAACGGCAAAAAAAAAGGCCAACCCGTGAGGGTTGGCCTTTTGATTGGAGCGTGAGTGGATTAGGCGAAGTTCATCCAGCCCGAGTTGGTGATATTGGCATCTTCCAATGTCGCCACCAGGGTCAAGTCAACGTTATCCAGCTGGGTGCTGCTTGCACCGCCTGCGGCATCCACATCAGCCAACCAAACATGGGTGTCGGTGGTGGTGGTGTCGTAGACAGCGAACAGAAGCATGTCGCTGGAGTTCGCCGCATCAAAGGTACCGTCACCGGCTGCGTTGATGGCGGTAATGGCTGCACTCTTCATATCATCTTCAGAGGTCGATGCCGCAGCGGCTGTGGTTGTGGACAGAATGTAGATCTCAGTTGAGGAAGATTCACCATCTTCCATCAAGCCGACATCACCATCGCCACTATCAACCGCGGTGTCACCACCAGCAACCAGGTTGGCGTTATCCCAAACAAACTTGTCGGTCACAGCCCAGTCTTTAATGATGTCGACATTACCAAAGGTCACAGCCGCATCATCGAAGACGAAGTAGTCACCAGATCCACCACCTGTCAGCGAGGTAGAGGCATTGTCGTTGTAGTCGATCAAGCGGTCAGCACCGCTACCACCACTCATGGTGTAGCCATCTGTACTACCGGTACCGAAGTTCACCAGCAGATCAGCATAGTCGGTACCGGTCACACTGTTATCCGCATCACTATCCAGATCGAAGGTCATAACCGAACCACTGGAATCGACAGTATCCGTTCCACTGAAGTTCAAGGTGTAGCTTGCATCTTTCAGCGTACTACCACTATCGAAGGTGAAGCCCAGAGAGCTATTACCATCCTTAATCAGTGTCTGACCGGTAGAATCCAGTGTCCACTGGCCAGCATTACCGCTGCCGACACTCAGATAGTCACCAGAACCAAAGTTGATCAGCGTATCCAGACCATCGTTGGAACCGTCATGGTAGAAGACATCTGCCCCACTTCCGCCGTAGATCTTATCATCACCATCACCGGCATTAATCTGGACCGAACCAGTGGTGTAGTAGTTGACGATAAAGTCATCATAAGCGCTACCACTCAGTGAGGTCACACCATCACTTGTACCGTTAATGACCACCTGACCACTTGCACTGTCAATACCGGTGTAGATGCTGCCGCCAGAACCAATCTGGACCTGATCAAAGTTGGCACCACCGGTGACGGTGTAAGAAGCGGTGGTGGAGACAACCTCAAGGATAAGGTTACCCGATCCACCATGGGTCACGTTATCAAAGGTGTAGTTACTGCTGCTGGCACCGGTTACCGTGACAGCTCCTGTTCCAGCAAAGGCTACCGTCTGACCGCTTAGCGAAGAAGCACTTACGGTAATGGCATAGTCGGTTGAAACCCCTGTGCCATCCGATGTTTTAAAGACTTCCCAACCTGTGACAGAGGAGTAGTCGCCAGCCTGACCAATGGTCAGTGAGAGAGTACCACTACCATCAGAGCTGAGGTTGCTGAAGTTCTCAGAGCCACCTGCCGTTGCCAAAGTAATGGTCACATTACCAGCACCGCTCATATCCAGTGTCTGAGCCGTTACCTGGCTGGAACCAATACTCAAGGTACTTGCTGCAGCCACCTTATCGAAGTCGGACAGATCGACACTGGATGTCAGGGTACCGGTACTGTTGTTAACACCCAGGATCAGACTACCACCACCACTTGAAGTGAAGGAGTCAAAGTCGATGCTGGTGCTGTCGTCATCCATGTTAATGGTGACATCCCCAGTACCTGTAAAGTCTACAGTCTTACCGGTTACGTCAGCATCGTAGAGCGACAAGGCTGAAGATGAGCTGATGTTATCTACATACATGCTGGCGCTACCATCGGTATTGGTCAGCAAGCTTTGCAGCGTTGTACCAGCAGAGCTGGAGATCAACTCAATGTTGGTGTTGGTATCCGTCAAGGTCACCGTATCAGCATTGGTAAAGGTGACACCCGAGATCGCTTGGTCTTTGGTCACACTCAAAGCGCCATCGCTGGCATCAATGTATGTGGTCGACGTATCACCTTTTGAGTGCAAGGTAGAGAAGGTTGCAGCCTCAATGTTACTGGAGGTATCTGCAATGGTGATCACATCTGTAGAAGCCACAACCACGGTGTCATCCGTAGCCTGTGCTACCGTCAGCGACAGTACGTTATCTGAAGCATCGACAGAGGTCACACCCAAACCATCCAGGTAAGTGAAGCTACCTGCAATGGCGCTACCTGAATCTTCAACCGAGGTCACCGTAATGGTACCACTGGTATCAGCATCAATCGCTGTTAACTCAGCAACTGTTGCTGCATCGGTCACCGATACATCGTAGGAGCCCGTCACATAGCTGTTGGTGTTAGCGGCCAGAGCAGAAGCCGTATCCTTAACACCCACACCGTAAGTAATGGTACCGCTGGTATCGGCATCAATGGCGGACAACTCTGCCATGGTAACCACATCGGTTACCGAGACATCGTAAGTGCCGGTCACATAGCTGTTGGTGTTGGCCGTCAGTGCCGACACATTATCCTTCAGACCTGTACCGTAAGTGATGGTACCGCTCGTGAGGATATCGATGGCAGAGAGCTCAGCAACCGTTGCTGTATCGGTTACCGACACATCGTAAGAACCGGTCACATAGCTGTTGGTATTGGCTGTCAGAGCAGACACATTGTCTTTCACACCCGCACCGTAGGTGATGGTCCCCGACGTATCAAGATCAATGGCAGAGAGCTGGGCCATGGTTGCTGTATCGGTTACCGACACATCGTAAGAACCCGTCACGTAGCTGTTGGTATTGGTCTCCAAGTTAGCCGCGCTATCTTTCACACCAGCGGCGGTATAGATCATGGATCCCGTCGTATCTCCATCAATAGACGTCAATTGAGCGATACTTGCTGCATCCGTGACCGTAACAATGACCGAACCGTTTACATAGTTGCCAGAGTTCGTTGTCAGCGTTGCTGCGGTATCACTGATCTGGGTGTATACAAGCGACCCTGTGGTATCCGCATCAATATCTGTCAACTGACTCATGGAAGCAACATCACTGACCGTCACATCCACACTACCGGTCACATAGCTGTTGGTGTTGGCCACCAAGTTTGCGGCTGCATCCGTAATCTTGGTGTAGCTCAGTGTACCGGAAGAGAGCTGATCCACCGCTGACAACTGAGACATGCTGGCTGCGTCAGTCACTGTGACATCAACAGAGCCGCTGACATAACCGTTGGTATTGGTCACCAGGGAAGCTGCCGCATCACCAACCGTTGCGTACTTCAAGGATCCGGCGGTAAAGGCATCAATCTGAGTTAACTGAGCAATGGTTGCAGAGTCAGTAACCGTCACATTGCGTGTGCCCGTCACCACTGAACCGTTGTCCGTGACCAAGTTGGAAATTGTATCGTTCACGGTGATGGAGGTACCACCTGTGGCACCAGCCACATAGCCACCGGAATCGATACCGATATTAGCAACCGTATCTTTAATACCAGCCGTGCTGTAGTCCAATGTTCCAGAGGTATCATCATCAACAGCACCCAACTGAGCGATGGAAGCAACATCCGTTACCGTGACATCGTAGCTACCTGTCACATAGCTGTTGGTGTTGGCTACCAGTGCAGAGATGGAGTCTTTGAGGCCTGCACCGTAGGTGATGGTACCTGTCGTTGCAACATCAATGGCCGAGAGCTCTGCAACCGTCGCTGTATCTGTAACCGAGATATCGTAAGAACCGGTCACATAGCTGTTGGTGTTGGCCGCCAATGCTGAAGCCTGATCTTTCAGACCCAGACCGTAGGTCACCGTACCGCTGGTGGCCGTCTCAATGGCGGAGAGCTCTGCAACCGTACCCGCATCCGTGACCGATACATCATAAGAACCTGTGATGTAGCTGTTGGTATTGGCCGCCAGTGCAGAAGCCTGATCTTTCACGCCCAGACCGTAGGTCACCGTACCGCTGGTGGCCGTCTCAATGGCGGAGAGTTCTGCCACCGTACCGGCATCCGTGACCGATACATCATAGGAGCCTGTGATGTAGCTGTTGGTATTGGCCGCCAGCGCTGAAGCTTGGTCTTTTAGACCTGCCCCATACGTGACCGTACCGGTTGTATCGGATTCAATGGCCGAGAGTTCTGCAACCGTACCGGCATCCGTGACCGATACATCGTAAGCTCCGGTTACGTAGCTGTTGGTGTTCGCGGCCAATGCTGAGGCCTGATCCTTCACACCCAGGCCGTAGGTCACCGTACCGGTTGTTACCGCATCAATGGCGGAGAGTTCAGCAACCGTACCCGCATCTGTGACCGATACATCGTAAGCTCCGGTCACATAGCTGTTGGTGTTGGCGGCCAAGGCTGAGGCCTGATCTTTCAGACCCAAGGTGTAGGTAATGGTACCGGTCGTTGCGGTGTCGATGGATGACAATGCGGCAACCGTTGCCATATCGGTGACCGACACATCGTAAGCACCGGTCACATAGCTGTTGGTGTTGGCACCCAGTGCTGAGGCGTTATCCTTCAGGCCCAGACCGTAGGTTACCGTCCCGCTGGTAGCTGTCTCAATGGCGGAGAGCTCTGCCATGGTGCCTGCGTCAGTAACCGACACATCGTAAGAACCGGTTACGTAGCTGTTGGTGTTGGCCGCAAGGGCTGAAGCCTGATCTTTCAGACCCAGACCATAGGTCACCGTTCCGCTGGTGGCCGTTTCAATGGCGGAGAGTTCAGCAACCGTACCGGCATCCGTGACCGATACATCATAGGAGCCTGTGATGTAGCTGTTGGTATTGGCCGCCAGCGCTGAAGCGTTATCTTTCACGCCCAGACCGTAGGTGACCGTACCGGTTGTAACCGCATCAATCGCTGAGAGTTCCGCAACCGTACCGGCATCCGTAACCGATACATCGTAAGCACCGGTTACGTAGCTGTTGGTATTGGCGGCCAGAGCCGAAGCTTGGTCTTTCAGACCGGCCCCATACGTGACCGTACCAGTTGTATCGGATTCAATGGCGGAGAGTTCTGCAACCGTACCCGCATCCGTTACCGATACATCGTAAGCACCGGTTACGAAGCTGTTGGTGTTTGCGGCTAGCGCTGAAGCCTGATCTTTCAGACCCAGGGTGTAGGTAATGGTACCGGTCGTTGCAACATCAATGGCTGACAATGCGGCAACCGTTGCCATATCAGTGACCGACACATCATAAGCGCCTGTCACATAGCTGTTGGTGTTGGCACCCAGTGCAGAAGAGTTGTCCTTAATACCCAGACCGTAGGTCACTGTTCCGCTGGTAGCCGTCTCAATGGCCGAGAGCTCTGCCATGGTGCCTGCGTCAGTAACCGACACATCGTAAGAACCGGTTACGTAGCTGTTGGTGTTGGCACCCAGTGCAGAGGCGTTATCTTTCAG
>NZ_JBAHUQ010000017.1 GCF_036689865.1 Magnetococcus sp. PR-3 | reverse complement strand
CACCAGACACACTCCTGAGATGACCATGAAGGGCCATGGCAGTCTGAGAGGTTACGGAGAGATCACCTGCATCTGTTTGAATGATATGATTCTCTGTTTGTGTCAGAGCACCAGCCAGAGTATTCAAACGAACCTGGCCAGTCTCTCCTGTGGTCAGATCACCATCCAACAACAGGGTTGCGGCTTGAAGATCCACATGCCCACGCGTGCTGTTTAAATCGCCATGCAGTGTCATCGCATTTTGAGCGGTTATTTGGATCTGGCCACTTTCAGTTTCTGTTGTGGTGCCATCTGCACTGAGCAGAGATCCCGCTTGTGCGGTTAGAGTTATGCTGCCCTGCCCAGAAGTTTGGATCGAGGCATTCTGTGTAAGGTCTGTACCGGCTACTACGGTCACATGACCCGTGTGGGCCGTCACGGAACCATCCAACGTAAGATCGCCATCCACGTGCAGGTTCAACGCACCACTATTTTGCATCACGGCCAGCTGACCGGTCACCTGCAGCGCACCTTGCGCCTGAATATTTATATCACCTTGGCTGGCTTGGGTATGACCCAACATCTGTACAGCCAGATCTAGATCTTCCTGAGCATGGCCGACACCAGACTGAGACTGCATCGTTAAGGTCGTATCGGTTGACAGGTTTGCCGTTTCGGCCTGGGATCCATCTAAGATAGCCCCACCTGAGATGAGATCAATCAGGCCACGGGTACTGGATACGGAGGTAACAATCATGTCACCGTGACTCATCAGCGAAATATCACCCAGGACAGAGGTGACCGTAGCACCCTCCACCATGGCCAAGTCACCTTGGTTGGCCCTAATCTGAATTTCACCAGAAACACCACTGTGCAGGTTACCTTTCAGCTCAACCCTATCTGCAGAGAGCTGTAGATGACCAGATTGTGTACCTTGCTCGCCATCCAGCTCGGCTGCTCCAGCCACTTGCAGGGTCAAGGTACCAGCGTCGGCCAATAGTTGGCTGCTCTGTGTGGTGATCAGATCACCATGGTTCATAGTCAGTGTAACTGCGGCACCCTGCCCACCCTGCACCAGACCACTGATCTGCCCTTGCTGAGCCTCTACGGCAATGGCGCCAGATCGGCTGGTCAGCTCTCCTTGCAAGGTCACGGACTGTGCCGCGGTGAGGGTTATGGTGCCCGTGTCTGTTGCAGTTACGGCCCCAAGACCGGTGCTAAGGTCACCACTACGGGCTGTAATCTCCACAGTATGAGCTGTAGAGACATTGGCGCTTTGCTGCACACCACTCCCTTGCAAGACCATGGCGCCATTTTGGCTAAGCACACTGCCGTGCATAATTAACATTTGAGCGGCGTTAAGGTTGAGTGCTCCCTCTACGGTCTGGATGGCATGGTTTGCCGTCACCAGAATATTGCTCTGTGTTGTAGTCAGATCCACCGTACCTGCTTGTGCGGTGGAGATATCACCATTGATCAACAGACTGGCCGCTTGCCACTGCTGGGAACCCGATAAGCTTTGTGCGGTCCCATTCAGGGTTAAACTACCTGCTGCCGTTACCGCCATGGACCCACTGTCACTCAGCAAACCCCCTTCAATGGTCATCTGCCCACCGTGCAGATCAAGAGCACCATGAGCACTCTCCAGCTGCCCTTGAACTGTTAGCTCGCCACCCACCTGCCAAACCTGCTGACCATCGGCACTGCGGCTAACCACCCCATCTCGGATATTGGCATCTGCTTCGATGGTCACCGTGATCACACCATTCTCTCCAGTGATCACATGCTGTCCTTGGTCCAAGCTCGCGCCGGTGAGGGTAAGATCCCCAGCCGTTGAAACAACAGCACCTTCCAGCGTCATAGTTGTCTCAGCGGCCAAGCGGACATCACCTTGAGCCGTGGTGATCATGCCAAGGTCGGAGGTGGTTATCGAAGCAGAGGAAGCGGTTAGGGTGACTGCACCCAAATCACCCGTTTCCACAGCCCCATCCAACACCACCTGAGCCGCTTGAATGGAGAGATCTCCACCCGTTGAGCTCAGTGAACCATGAAGAGTTGCCGTTTGATTGGCAATAAGATCAACATCACCAAACAGGCTTACTGTTTGGGCTGCCGCCGTACTCTCTAAGGCACCATGAACAGCCTGAAGGTGAATATTCCCTTGAGCCTGAGTCTGAACAATCCCTTCTTGAGTCAGATCCATACCGGAGGTTATACGAATATCACCTGCACCATGGGTCACCTGCCCAGACAGTGTTAGAGATCCCCCCACATCCAGCTCTAAAGCCGCATCCCCCTGGCTTAGGCTAAGGGCGCCGGTTACCTGCAGATCATCAAGCTCCTGCAGATGCAACGTACCGGATTGGCTGATGGCGTGGTGCAGCTCCGTCATGGCTGTATCGATATCATCCACGTCGGTACCAATACCAGTGACAGCATCCAAGCTTACCTGCCCTGTGGCGGAGATATTGGCTTGCTCATCGTGCTGGTTATCTAAAATGGTGCCACCACTTTTAAGGACAACATCCCCTTGCACACTCACGATTTGGGCAACAGAGAGATCCCCCGCAGCCTGATAGCTAATACGGCCTGCGTCACTCTGGGTCATGACCCCATCGGCCATGGTAAGGGTTCCACTCATGGCTTCAACAGAAAGCTCACCATCCCCAAGCGTTGCCAAGCGTGCCTGTTGATCTACCGATGCCGCAACCAAGGTAATATCTCCACCTTGACCCTGCACAGCCCCGCCAATGATCATATCACCAGCCACGGTCATAGACATGGACCCCATACCGGTTTGAACACGACCATCCACCCCAATATTCAACCCCGCTTGAGTCAGTGTGATATCCAGCTCACCTTGTTGGGCGGTGCTTAGCTGCCCCGTCAACACCAAGCTGGCCGCGGTGAGTGCCATGTTCCCACCCAAGGTGGTGAGCTGACCTGAGATATCCATACCCTCACCGGCTGTAAGGGTCATATCACCTTGACCGCTCTGGATCTGACCCTGTTGCGCCAGTGTGGTCGCAGCATGAAGGCTCAAAGATCCTTGCTCGGTCGTGATACGGTGATCGGCCCCCAGAACCATCTGCCCTTGATTGGCCTGTAAGCTTATCTGGCCGAGCCCCTCGGTCTTTACCACCCCTTGCTGATCTAAGGAGGCGGCCGTTAGCGTCATGTCGCCACCATGGCTCTGCACCTGACCCTCTAGGGTCATGGCTGTCTTGGCCGTTTGGGTCAGGCTTCCTGTCCCGCTTTGGCTCACGGCACTGCTGCCCATGCTCAAAGCACCAAGGGTCGCGGTAACCGCCAGTTGACCCGCCTCACCGGTGATCAACTGACCATCATGCAGAACATCGATTGCGGTGACGGTGACATCACCTGAAATACTCTCAACCTGACCATCCAGATCCAAGGTATTGGCTGCCGTGATGTGAATGGATCCATTCGTATTTTCAACCTGACCGGTCATGACCACCGCATCACCTTGCAGATCCACATGGCCAACGCTGGTCATTTGACCCGCATGGTTCAAGGTCCCCATGGCTGTCAGAGTCAGATCTTGACTGTTCAATGTGCCATTCACGTTCAGGTCCGCTGAACCATGGAGGTGCAGCTGGCCATCCTCTACGGTCATGGCATCGTGCACGGTCAGCGTTGAGAGCGCTTCTATCACCACGTCCCCACGACTGCTTGCGGCTGAAACCAGCAGCGGAACATCGATATCTAGATCTTCACCAACGTGTCCAATACCTGTTCCGGCCTGTAGGGTCAAACTTGCTGCTGTAGAGAGATTGGCCGACTCATCCATCTGAGCATCAACAATAGAACCACCAGCAGTCACATGCAGCTCGCCCTGTATGGTACTAATTTGTGCCACCGCGACATCCCCACCACCGTTAAGCGTGATGGAACCGGTCTCACTTTGCATCGAGGCATCCGAGACCATAATCAGATCTGCTGTCGTGGTAACCGCTAAGGGACCAGCCCCGGCAGTGATCACATCCCCTTGCTGTTGCAGTGTATGGGCTTGAACCGTAATGGCACCGGACTGACTAACCATGCGACCATCTAGATCCATACGCCCTGCGACAGTATAATCGATCAGACCTTGCTCTGTTGTGGTTGCGAACTGGGCGTGTAGCGTGAGATCACCAGAGGTCGTGGTAACCGCAATTTGACCCGCGCCCTGGGTGGTCATATTTCCACCTTGATCAAGGCTGTGGCTCTCAACAGTGATATCCCCCCCGCTGGCCGACAGTTGATCTTGAAGGATCAGAGCACCGCCATCCAGGTTGATATCCCCCTGGCCACTCAGCACCTCCACCGCACCTGCAATGGTTAGTGCATCCGCTTCACTCAGGTGAATCTCTCCAGCTTCACTGCGGGCTGTAATCAGTGTTGCAACGGCCAGATCTAAATCATCATCAAAGGAACCAACATTACCCGCAGCTGAGAGGGTTAAACCACCGGAACTGGCTATGTTGGCAGACTCATCAGACAGGTTATCCACAATGGCACCTGTTTGGCTGATGATATGAATATCCCCATGACTGCTGAGCAGTTGAGAAACCCGTACATCCTCACTGGCCTGGTAGGTAATAGAGCCACTGTTGGTGGTGGAATGAACCCCATCGTCCATAACAATGCTGCCATCTTGTGCGACCACATGAAGGGTACCATCTCCTTGTACCCACACATCTCCATGCTGCACCACAGCGTTGGCTGAAAGGGTTAACGACCCTTCGTTGACCACCACATCTCCCAGAATCTCCAACAAACCGGTATCCAGGGAGAGCACAATGGTGCCATCTCCGCCCCCCACGTTGATATCGCCAACCGTCAGCCCATCCTGTTCTTGCAACGAGACCGTGCCACTGGCCGTACCAACGCTATTTAAATACCCAACCAGCGTATCGATATCCGCATCCCCTGCCGCCCCAATACCACTTTGAGCCGAAAGGGTTAAACCACCCGCAGTACGGAGGTTAGCTTCTTCATCTGCCGTTACCTCGGTTAGCATAGCACCGCTGGTTAGATGGATATCCCCCACTTCACTACGTACCGTTGCGATATTAAGGGAGCCTGCTGCAGAGATATGCACATCCCCCAACAGGGTTGAGGTATCGGTCCCATCGGCCATGGTGTAATGACCTTGCTGCGCGGTTATATGAACTTCCCCCACACTTGCTGTAGAGATATTGGCCTGCTGGTCAATATGACCCGCAACATCCAAGGTCACATCACCATACGTTGCGGCAGCTACACCAAGAAGGGTCAGATCCCCTGTCTCTAGTGTCAGAGCCAAGTCCCCACTACCTTGGGCAATTTGCATACCCCCAGCCTGAACTGTTAGAGCTGAGGTGTTGGTCAGGAACACCCCACCATGGGTGGTCAGTGCCTGCACCAACTGAGGGGTCTCCAGATAGAGCGCCTGCTCGGATCGACCGATACCTGTCTCACCATTGAGGGTCAACTGGTTACTGGCTACAATGTTCAGACCACCATCTGTACGGCTATTATCCACAGACCATCCCGCATCAACCACCACCCCTTGGCCCGCAACATGACCTAAGGCAATCGCTTCTGTGGCGGTCAGCATGACATCCCCTGCATGGCTTTGCAGGTGGGCATCCGCAGCCATGGTAATGGCGCCATCCTGAGCATTCAGGCTGGTGTTATTTAAGCTGATTAATTGGCTGTTATGAAGGATCTCATCCGCTTGTATGACAACCTGACCCGCAGCAAAGTTAATATCGCCATCCAGCTGTAACGTGCCAGCCTCTACGATCAACGAGAGATCACCCGTACCACTGCTGATCCCTTGGCTGGCCACATCCAGATCATTAACTTCGTGCAGCACCATTGAGCCTGTGCTGGTATGTGCTTGGCTAAGTGTTGCAACATCCAAGTCCAGATCATTGTCCCCTAGCCCACCCATACCACTGCCAGCCTGGAGTGAAACCGCACCCTGGGTTGCCAGGTTAGCGGCTTCTGTGCTTAGAGCCTCTGTAATGGCCCCACGGGCTGTTAGCGTGATATCACCATCCACACTGACCAACTGAGAGAGCACCACAGCACCCGCCTGCAGTGTAAGGTCCCCATGGTTTGACATCATTTTAACGCCATCACCCTGAACCAAGTCACCAGCCTGGGCTGTGATCGTCAGGTCACCATCTTGCCCGATGATATCTGCAAACTGGTTAATGCTACCTGCACTGGTCAGGGTAATATCTCCAGCACCATGGCTGTGGAGGGCGGCCAGAACATCCAGATCACCACTGGCGACCTGAAGATCAATACCGCCCTGCGCACTCAAGGCCCGCAAACCATCACCGACAATCTGTAGGGCACCCATATTGGTAAGAACCATCCCCCCTGCCTGGGCTGTGGCAGTCAGGGTATCGACATCCAACACCAAGCCACTGTCCACCCCACCAATGGCCGTACCAGCTACCAAGGTTAACCCTGCAGAGGCGAGATCCGTTTGAAGGGCGCCCCCATCCAAGATCGCACCTGTAACCGATGTCAGGCTTACATCGCCGCTTCCAGCATCCAAAGCCGTTATGGTGATATCACCCATAGCTTGGATGCTCACATCACCATGAGCACTCTGGATTTGAGCACCATCCGCGACCTGAACAACCCCGCCTTGGGCACTCCAGCTCTGTTGGCTGCCGTGTGTATAAACTTGGGCTAAGGCACCTAATGTAATGTCCGCCCCCATGGTAAGGGTCAGGTCACCATCGACATCAAGGCTACCTTGCAGATCCAGAGATCCCCCCCCTTGAAGGGTCACCGCACCACCACCAACACTGCTGAACATATGGGAAAGGGTCAGATCACCTTGCAGAAGGTGCAGATCAACAGTACCGCCTGAGTGAACCTGAACATCCTCACCGGAAGCGGCAAGCACCGTCAGGTCAGTGGAGGCGATGCCCACACGGTTCACGGTCAGTTCCACACCATTCAGATCCAAACCATTCTGCTCAACCAACGAGACAGAAGCGGCTGAGAGCGTCAAACGATCCAGATTGGTCTGCAGTGCGCTATCCGCACCGACCTCCCCAGCCACCTGCACGATGGCGGCGGCGCCGGACAGATCCATATGCTGATCACCAACCTGAACCAGATCCCCACCCGCCAGCAAGGCCATGGTGCCTGTCCCACTCTCCACAGCCGCAATGTGTATATTCTGGGCAGCAGAAAGTCGGATATCGCCATCACTTAAGGCACCACTGCTGACCTGTTGACCATCGGCCTGCACAATGGAACCGCCCAGACTGGCCATATCGATAGAGCCACTCACGCTGCTCACCTGACCATGAAGGGTCATCTCCTGCTGACTGATCAAGGAGAGATCACCCCCAACATGAACATCTGCCGCTACAGTCACTGTGGTTGCGGCGGAAAGACGCGCAGCATTCCCAGCTTCAACGGCACCAGTGATATGAATCGAATCCGTTTCCGATACCAACACCAACCGCTCACCGGCAACAGTGGTTTGGGCTATTTCAAGGGCGTCCAGCTCACTGATGCGCACCACGCCCTGCCCGGTCTGGGTCAGACTAAGCGTCGCCATATCGGTCTCAAGAGCATCCAAAGCTCCAAGGCTGCTACCAACTGAAATTACCGCACCACCCAGGGCAACATCCAGATCCCGGTTTAGGTCATCCCCATCCAGCAACGCCCCAGCAACGGTGATCGTTAAGGCGTCATGGGCGGTATGGGTGGTTTTTAGGGTGGAGACCACCATATCACCCGCAGAGGTCACGACCATCTGCCCAGACCCTGCATCTATTTGGGAGCCAGCCTCCAGCGTCAGACCCAGCAGGCCAGCAGCCAACGTGACATCCCCACCTTGGCTTTGAACCGTTTGATGGGCTGCCACCTGTAGTGCAGAAGCGGCAGCAACCGTGACATCCCCACCTTGTCCCGTCACACCTGTAGACAGCAGCAGTGAGCCTTGCTCGCTTTGCAGCTGAATATCCCCAGCGGTATTTAGCAGATTGCTAAGAGACAGCTGGTCAACGGTTAAGTCCTGAGAACCGGTTTGGGTCAGAGAGAGACCACCTCGCACGCCATGGGATACCACATTCACATGGGCAACATCAGAAGTAATGGCGGTAGAGGCATCCCCCACGCCCGTTGCCGCTTGCAAAGTTGCCGTCCCGGACGTAACCAAGTTGGCGACTGAGCCATCCAAGGCAGAAAGAATGGCCCCTTGCCCACGGTTCTGAGCATCCGCGGTAATATGGATGGCCTGCTGCCCGGCATCGACCTGACCAAGGGTTAGGTCTTCATAGGCGCTAAGCTCAATGGTTGCTGCAGATTGAGTCAAGGAGGTTTGACCCATGGTGATGTGGCCACTACGGGCGGTCACAATCAGCTCACCTTGCTCACTGGCCAACTCACCCTCCTGGTAAACACTGCTCCCCATAAGGGTAAGTGTCGCTGCCCCAGTGGTTGCCAAACGGCCATCAATGGTTATGCCGTTACGCAGGTCACCCTGTAGTGAACCGCTGCTGCTTACCAAGCCTTGAACCTTCAAACTGGCGGCATTCAGATAGAGATCATCCTGGCTGTTTAGATCGCCCAACACCATCACGCCTAAGCCATCCTCACTTCGACCCAGCTGACGATGATCAAACCCAGCGGCGAGACTATTCCAGTCCTGCTGGGAGAGGCTTAGATCATCACTGGTAGCGCCACTATGATCCCCCACCCGCAGGGTACGCTGACTGTTATCCGCACGGATCACCAACGCACCCGAGCCACTTATGCTGCTGGCTTGGGTACCTAGATCCATACTAGCAGCCTGTAGCGTTAGATCAGCGCCACCTGTCACACTCATGCCACCCAAGATCGCCACATGGTCTACAGCCAGGGTAACGCCCTGAGCTGAAACAGCAGCGTTCATTTGAGTGCTCACACCCCCACTTTGTGCCAGCTGCCCCGTTACAGTGATCTGATCATGGGTTGTCACCTCACCGGTTTGGGTAAGCTGCATATCGCCCCCAACCGTGACCAAGCCAGTAAGCTCAACATTTTGACTGCTGCTTAAGGTCAGGTGATCTTGAACAGCCAAATCACCCAGCACATTTAATGTTCCAGGCAGCGTAAACGTGGCTTGTTCAGCCACATCAACATTCCCCTGCAACGTGGCTGAGGCTATCTGGGAGACCGTCAGATCACCACCGACAGAGAGCAGCCCATGGGCCGTAAAGTGGGCCTGCTCACCACCGGTCAGGCTAAGATCATCTGTAGTAACGACGGCACCCTGCACACTTAAGGCGGCATCCCCTTGTAAGGTTACACTCTGCGCCGTGAGATCCCCTCCCAGCGAGGCCGTGGCATCACTGTCAACATGCACAGCCCCGCTGGCCATAATACTCACCGTATTCAAGCGCTCAGCATCTACACCACCATCCAGGGTCAGGGTCAGATCTTGGGTGACCGTTACCAGACCTTGCAGATCCAATACACGCGCAGCCTGCAGTGTGGCCGTCTGTGCTGTTAAGGTATTGGCCAAGGTTAAGTGACCCGCTGAGTGCGCATCCATATCACCTGCGGTATGAACAGCGCCTTGCAGGGTTGCCTGCCCATCGGCATGGTTCAACAGCAGATTAAGGTCCCCAATGGTTGTGGTTAAGGCTTGGGTAGTAATGGATTGATCAGCCTCAAAGGCTATCTGTGTGGCACGTACAGCCTGGTTCAGCGTTAAGGTTGTGCTTTGGGTGGTTAACTGGCCAGAGAGTTCAACATCCCCATGCACCACCACATCACCCACAGCGTTCAACGTCAGATCTTCAAGGCTATTTTCAATACGGCCTGAGAGCGTTAGATCCTGTTTGGCCGTCAGTGTAAGGGCATCACCCCCCCCAGAACCAACAACAGTTGCAGCACCAGAGCCCGCCAGCGTGACATGGTCACCTGAAATGGTGTGGTCACCACTCACCGCAATTTTATCATTCAGGGTTACATCACCTGAAACAGTGATATCGGCCTGCAGATCTGTGGTTGAACCTGAGCCTTCCAGGGTTAACTGCGCATCAGGCCCTGTTCCCACCCAATCGCCAGCAACGGTGATATGACCACCCTCACCCTTGGCCTGTACGGTCCATGCATCCGAAAAGACAACCGAACCGTTCTGGGTACCAACCGTTACCTGGTAAGCCCCACCTGACTGGCCAATGGTCACACCCTCAAAACCACCCGCAAAATGGTCCAGTTCAGCCTGATCAAGCTGGAAAGAGCCTACCGCACCATCACCAAGCCCTATCTGAGCATCCGGGGTTAACGCTGTCAGGGTAAGTTGCCCACCTGAACTTTGCAGATCCGCACCAATGTGAATGGTCTCTGCACCAATCCACAGATCACCCCCACCCGCATTAAGTGTTTGATCCAGGGTCAAGCCACCATCCAGCACCATCAGGTTCATGGCCCCTTGGCTACTGGTGGTACGGTTAAGCCCTACATCACCAATACGGGTATCCCCCACACTCATCAGATGGGCCCCACCACCAGTAGTGGCAGTCATAGTGGCAGCATGCAGCAACAGAGCAGAAGGTCCTAAGGTATACCCCGCAGTGGCTTGCCCCAGCTCACCACCTGCACGCAGGGTCAAATGACCTAACTCTGCATTCAGGTAGGCGCCATCAGCCGTACGTATAACCGTACCATTGAGCAGATACGCGGCCTCTTCAGCAGCGGTTGCACCGGCAACAACCACCTCACCCGTTGCCGCGTCGACACTAAAGCGACCATTTTCCAGAACCCAGTTAAGATTTTCAGCCCCTAAGCTGCTCGCCCAAGGGGCAGCGCCGCTGTAGAGGGTACCCTGGGTTGTTTCAACCACCAGATCTCCTGTACCCCCTGCATGCAAGGCACCGAGCAGTGAAAAATCACCCGTATCAAGCGTAATGGTGATATCCCCAGAGGTTGAAGAGATCTCGCCAAAACTGACCAACGCCCCCTGGCTCACCTGTAGATTTAAAGCACCACTTTGGGTGGTGAGCGCACCATTGGCCTGAACCACAACATCACCCGCCGCATGGAAGCTGACCCCACCCTGACCATTCTGATCCAGGTTGCTCAGGGTCACGCCATCCAGCTCATTCCAGCCCATAGATCCACCTTGGTTGCTCAGGTCCAGTATATCTACCTGACCTTCCAGGGCGTTTGCCGCGCCAATACCGCTTCCTGCTTGAACAACCACCCCACCAGCCTGCAGATCAACATGGCTATCGCCTCCATCAATCACCTCACCTGCGGTGGTTATTGTAATGGCATCGGCGGCATCACTGCTGCTTACAAGGTTGGCCAAGGTGATCGCACCATCAGCCGAAAGGGTGATCTTACCTTCCCCTGCTTGGATTGTGGTGCCATCGACCTGAGTGAAGTTACCCCCACTGCCGTTGGCATCGGCATCATCATCCGCCGTTAAGGTAACCGCACCACCTGTGGTGGTTAGATTGGCATTAATCTGTACATGGTTATCGGCACGTAACGTCAAGGCTCCACTCTGTGTGGTGATTTGACTATTCACGGTTAAATCTTGCCCAGCCTCCAGCGTAAACGTACCACCACCCACTGTTGTCAGGTTGCTACCCGCAACGCTCAAACTTCCGCCACTTTGGATGCTTATATGGGCATCAGCCGCAACTTGCTGGGCCGTCACCAGGGTCAGATCATCCTTTTCGTTAAGAACGATATCACCGCCGCCAATATTGACCACATCCAAGGCACCCAAACGGCTCTCTAGGCCAGACACCCCAAAGCGGCTGCGCAGTTGTGCCCCACCATCGGTTTCTAAATCAATGTGGGTATCCCCAGCATCTTCCAGAGCACCAGCTCGGCTATTTACATAGATGGCATCACTATCCGTACTGCTGCTACGAATCTGTGCAATGGTAATTGACTCACCTGCGGTAAAGATCGCCTGACCATCCAGGGCATCGGCAACCACACCATCACCCATTTGGATTAAACCCAAATCGTCGCTGTTATCATCGGCATAAACACGCACTCCATGGCCGCTGATATCGCCTTGCAGTTGAATATCTCCGTTACTGACCAGTAGCAGGTCCCCACTACTGGAGGCAACAGAACCGGTCACAGCCAAGGTGGTTTCATCTCCAATGCTGCGTAGATCTAGATTACCAGATGCTCGCACATCACCATTGATGTCCAACCAGCCACCGCTGTAAATACGGCTATCACCACTACCTTGATGGTCCAACCCCGCCAGATAGAGCGCATTGGCCTCATCCACAGCCACAGAGCCATCTGTTGTGAGGGTCAGATCCAGAGTCTCAACCCAGGTATCAATATCTACCGAACCGGCCACGGTCGCGGTGAGCTGTTGACCACCAACGGCCCCCGTGAAGTCACCGCTGCTGTGAACGATGACATCCCCAGCACCATTGGTATTTACATTGACCAGGTTTACCCCACCCCCCAACGCTGTAAAGGTCGAGTCATCGGTCTCATCCGTCCCGCTGTTCCAGGCATAGAGAACCGTCAGGTCCCCTTCATTGGCGGTTATGGCCCCCGCCCCATCGTGAAGTTCAAAATGAGATACCTCAACACTGCCCTTCTCCACCACGGTTACATCCCCAACCGCAGAGGTCGTCAGGTTGAGTACATTGACATCAACAGCCAAATCCACGGCACCCGCGGCATTGATCGTCAACCAATCACTCTGGATGGCACTGGTCGCACTGTCATGAACCGCACCACCAATGGTCGACAGGAACAGATCCCCCTGCAGGCCCACATCCACCGCGCCAAGAAGCATATCCCCACCCGTGGTGCGTAGATGCACATCATGAGCATCACTATCGGTGGTTGAAACAAGGCTATGGACGGTCAAGGAAGAGCCTGACAATACGGTCTCTCCACCACCTGTCACCACACGGTCTACAATCAGGCCATCACTATCCTCCACCGTCAGGGTGCCGCTGCTGTTTTCAGCATCCAATCGATCAATGGTGGTATCCAGATCAATCATACTGCTGGCACGGGCGATAAGGTTTTGGGCGGTAAGGCGTCCACCACTGTTCATATAAATTTGGTTGGCTGCATTTAAATGAACATTCCCAGTCACATTGACATCCCCAATGGCAATGCTCTGGGTACTATCGGTGACGGTTAGATCACCGGTCATATCGACATCCAGCAACTGAATGCCCGTCTCACTACTGAGCTCAACATCTCCGCTGGAGTTCTGAATATGCTCCACCACCAACCAACCATCATCCACCACGGTCAGGTCAGCAGCAGCGGTTAAATGGGCACTCATAGAGTTCAGGGCAACATCCAGGGTCAGATCCTCACCCACGGTGAAGCTACCGCGATCCCCAACCAAAGTCCCCCCGGTGGTAATGGTGGTACCGGCGGTGATGTCATAATCACCCTCGCCAATATCCATGGCAGAGACAAAGACAACCCCCTGGCCAGCATTCAGGGTCATGTGGTGGCCCACCATATCCCCCAACTCCAGCACCGTAATGGTTCCGGTTGCGGTGACATTGATATCCCCACTCCAGGCTGGCGCAATGATCAGGTAATCCCCATCCACATTGACATCGGAGAGGGAGATCGCCCCGCCGCCGACCTCTTGTGTCTCGGTGGGGGCGGTGTAGGTGACCGCCTCCAGATCGATGCTATCGGAGCTGTTAACCTCCCCATAGGTGATGTTCAGACTATGGGCAGTAACATCGGTGGCATCATCGGCTATGCTCTCAGCAACCATGCCCGCCGCACTCAAGTTCACCACACCGTTGTTGTAGCCGGTGGCGACATCATCGGCATAGAGGTTACCGCCACTGGTCAGGGTAATATCGTGACCCGATACATCAGAATTGACCCGCACATAGCTGGCGGTAAGATCCCCACCACTGTTGACGGTCACCGTACCACTGTTGCTCTCCACATGGGTCAGGGTGACGGCATCCCCTTCATTAATGACAATATCCCCCCCCACCAGGGCGCGGGCGGTAATCGTATTGGCCAAGGTGTTGAGGCTAAAGCCATAATCGGCGACGACCTTGACCGTATCAGCCCGCAGCACGGTGCTGGCATCCACCCACATGTTGTAGCCGCTGCCAACATCCATCACCCCATCGGCCTGCATCACCCCCATATCCAGGGTCATATCCCCACGGGTGTAGAGGGTGATGTTATCCGCCGTCTCATCACTGCCCGCCCCGGTTACGGAGCCGGAGAGCACCAGATTTTCACTGCTGGTAAGGTTAAGATCCCCCGCCAGATGCAGATCCAGATCAGCGACCCATAACAACCCGGTATCGATGGTGATGTCGCCAGAGTCGGTGGCGATCTCCACACGAGACAGATCGGCTAGGTTGTAGCTCGCAGAGACATCGTTTAACGCCCCATGGCCATCATCCTGATAGATCACATCGGCGGCCGGGGAGTAGAGCAGTTCGGTCCCATCGGCTGCGGTATAGCGGGCCAGGTTGTAGGTTGTGTCATTTTGGGCCTCGACGAACTGAACCGCCCCAGTCGCCTCAATCACAACCTGCCCAATGGCGGCATTTAAGCTACTGGTTAATGTACCAGTAACCTCAACATTCTGTTTGGAGAGAAGCTCAATACGATCTTTGGCGGTTAGGGTTCCATCAACAACAATGGCATCGCCTGTCTGTAAAATAATGGTATCGGCCGAGAGATCCAGGGTCTCACCATCAGCCAGAGGGAGATCAAACCGGTTCGCCGCCCGTAGCTCAATCAGGTTCGGCGCATCCACCAGCTGAGCCATGGAAAGCATATCACCGGCACTTAAGGCCACACCGGAGCCGACGTCAATCGCCGTAGCGGCCTCATCCAACACAGCCAGATTGCCGGTTTCAGCCGTCAGTCGGGCCACACCACTGGCGCCCAGAGCCTTCACCTCATCGACCACCATGGTGGTCGCAGCAGTAACGGTCACCGAACCAGCGTCTGCCTGCACATACTCCAGGCGTAAACCTTCGTAAAGCTCACCGGCGCCATCGCGGTCGGTCAAGACCATATCACCGGTGGTGGTCTGCACATGGCCCAGAACATTGGCCGCCAAATCAATCTGTTCAATTCCGGTACCAGCCGTAATATTGATCGTATCGGCCACCATATCCACAGCATCGTCAGCCAGAATTTGCCCCACCTTACCCGCCGCAGTAATAAAGAGATCACCGGAGGATGAGGTGCCCGCAGATCCATCAATGGTTGCCGTACGGTAGACACCCACATTGATGTTATCCACCAACAGGTCGCCACCACTGTTCAAATGCAGATCATAGGCATCGCTATTACCACTGAGGTTTAAATCCTCTACCCGCATACTGCCATTTAGGTGGTTAACCAACAGTTCACCACGGGCGATGGTCACTTCATCCAAGGTCAGGGTTGTGGCCCGTTCGCTATCAACTGTCACAACACCGGTACCGGCGATGTTCATACTCAGCGCATGAACATCGACATCCAGATCCAAGGTGTTCTGCCCTGTCACATGCAGATGATCACCACTCAGATAATCATCTCCCGCACTTTGATAGCTGGTCTGGTCAATACTGCTTGCACCCGTTACATGCAGATCCCCCAAACCCGCAGCCCGCACCTGACGTAAAGTTAGGTCACCTGTCACACCACTGCTCAAATCCAGCGCATTCAGGGTAATGTCATGGTTCTCTTCCCCCCCAAACGCCTCGACGTAGCGGGCATCCAGATCACCAAAGACGGTAATATCGATCGCCCCTTTGGTGGTCCGCACATCAGCAAGGTTGAGATCCTGTAGATCCGTAATGGTGATATCACCACTGTGACGACTGAGGGCATACAGATCGTTGCTGTCAATATTGGCGGTCAAGGATCCGGCAACATCGACATCCAATGTTGCAGCTGTCAACAACCCCTGATCATGGATCAGAGAGCCTTCTGCGGCTCTGAGCTGGATTAAACTGCTGGAGGTAACCGAGGCATCACCCAGGTTAAGATCACCACCCTGGCTACCCGCCGTCAGGCGAATATCAGCATTACTAACCGTCGCGGTAAGATTGGTGCTCAGAGAGCCGGTAATGGAACCACGCCCACTCTCGCCTTGGCCAGCGTCAGCCAGAATAGAGCCCACAGCGGTGAGGGTGCCATCCAGATCAATATCACCATCGGCATCCATATCGATGACCCAGGCAGAGTCCAGCTGTCCGGCGACAGAGAGGTCACCCCCTGCAGTCAGGTAGATATGCTCGGTCACCGGAGAACCGGTGGAGGTACCCAGTTGGGAGCTATCTTTGAGGGTTAGGTTGCCCCCAGCGTTTAAGGTAATGGTATCCCCATGGATCTCAGCCCGCGCGGCCAGTACCGAAGCATCGGCCCCATCTGGAATACTCCCCTCCACGGTGATATCCCCAGCGGCGCTAATGGTGACCCCTCCAGCCGCTGCATCGGAATCAATAACCGCTTGAATGGTGACCTGATTACCTGACTCAATGGTCAAAGCGGCATCACTGTGGATGGAGCTGCCATCAAAAGAGCCAAAGTTAAAGTTACCCGCACTCTCAAAGACCCGCTTGCTGGTGGTCAGCGTTTCTGTGATATAGACCGGTTGTTCTACCCAGTTGGTGACTTCCTGGCTGGACTCCACTTTTACTTGGCGATGCACCGTCTCCGTCGGGGTTTCCCAACCATAGACCGTGTCTGTGGAGCCATCGACATCAAAGATAACGGTCGTACGGTTGTCGTTAATGTTGTGGTCAACCGAGGTCCAATCCCATTGGTAGCTGGAGAAGTCTTCATAAACGGCCAGATCATGGGTCCAGTAGGGATTAATTTCAGCAATGGTGTCATACCCGCGATCCCATGAAGTATCCGACCACCCCCAATAATCCAGAGCAGGGTCACTATGTTGAATAACATAGGCATAGTGAGAGTCAGGCTTATCACTGGGTCCATCCACACCAAAGACATGATAGTCCAATTTGGCAGTATGGATATAATTGACCCCATCATACGTTGCACTGGGATGATCAGCGGATGAGGGGATACCACCCAAATAGTTAAACCCATTCCAATAGTAACGATTGCCCTCGATCAGACGATAGACCTCAGGCACCCCATTGACGGTATCTTGCACCAAGCCCAGATAGTAAGGGGTGGTGTGGAAGGTGTTCATCAGATGGGTCGCAGCAGCCTCGGTCATGGGGGCGGCCATTCTGGAGCCATTAGGGCCACCATAATTTTCAGCCCAAGCCTGGGCATCATCATAGGTGGCAAAACCTCCTGTGGAGGCGACATATTGACGGGCATTGTACTGCCACTCAGTACCCACATGAGTCGATTGAGTACTGTAAGAACCATCCACAAAGGTGTAGCTGCCACCCTGGCTACTCAAAGCCGTCTGAATGGTGACATATTTGCTGTTGTCGGCATGGTCGGTGGTGGTAGAGATCCAGTTGGTATCGTTAACCCAACCAGGATCACGCCCCGAGACAACCTCCCAATTGCGTCCATCAAAGATGGTAAAGGATTGGGAACCGCTACCTTCATACGCCACCGACCAGCGCGCCACATCAATGGCATCCAGATCGGTGGTCCACTGGGTCGTGTCATTCCACTCATCGTTGCCATCGACCGTATTGTAGTAGGGCTCATAACCTGAGAAGGTTTTATAGCTGGCGGTGTAGGCGGAGGCATTCTGGCTATAGTCCAGACGACCATGCTCCCGGTAGGTCCCCACATGCTCCTGCCAACTGCTGGCTTCACCCACGGTGACGGCTCGAACAAAATCATCCTGAGCCCCATCAGGCAGTTCCACATAGAAGTCCCGCAGACCATCGACCGGAATAATCACCCGAACATGGCCGTTATCCTTCCAATCCGGGGTCCAACTACTCTGAGAGGTTACACCATATTCGGTGGTCCAAGTGGTGGGGTTGGCGTAGCTAAAGTCATACATGGGCTTATAGCCCAGGGTGTCTAAAACAACTTGGCGTTGAGCATCCGACAGATCACTAAAGGTGGTGCCGCTGGTTGGTGTACCGGCTCCACCCCAGGAGATATCCCCATTATTATAGTCCGACCCTTCAATGAAATATTCACGGAAGGTCGTGCCGTTATAGTAACCATCCTGGGTCAAGGTGACCCTCATGGTATTGGTGGTGGTACCTGTCTGTACCTGTACTTGGTCCAGCTCCACGACCTCGGTGGTATCCACCCACTCCACACGGGTGATGGTAATGGTGCCATCCGGTATTAGGTTGACCTCACCACTGGGGCGCTGCACCGTCTGGGTTTCTGTAATGATAACCGGAATTAAGACCTCTTTAGTCTCGTCGGATTCTTCAGCCTGAGCGCTCAGGTTAACCGCTTCTCCAGCCTGTACCGTCACGGCCCCTGTACCATCCAACTGGCCAGCGCCAAGGATCGTAATGGTCCCTCCACTAAGGGTGGTACTCTCTACCGTTGCTGCGGTTAACTGAGCATCCGTCCAACCACTGCCCACACCCGCCCGGAGATCAATGGTGCCTTGTGAGATAACCTGACCACTGAGCGTTAGATGATCGGTCGCGGTAAACAGGACCCGGCTTTCGGCAGACTCGCCCAACACCTTACCGTGGATCGAGAGGTTACCCCCATCAATATGGACCAGCCCTTGACCTTGCACCTGCCCTGCGGAGGTTTCACCTACAGCCCCCATGACCAACACACCATCCGAACCGGACAACATAACTGAGGTGTCAGCCTGGCGCCCTTTAACGGTGGCTCCAGCATCCACCAACACGGTTTTACCCTGTAGATTGATGCTGCTATTGGCATTGAGCCGGCTCTCTACCGCAATGGTGCCCAAGGCAGAAGTCACATTAAGATGTGCCGTGTTCACACTGAGCACATCATTTACCATCTGCAACTCACCCAACGCACCTTGGATGGAGATATCCCCTTGGGCTGACAGGTTAATAGTGCCTGCCGCTCCCGTGGTGATGGTACCGCCGGAGAGACGCACAGGTGCGCCCCCTTCAATGGGGGCAGCCCCATCAGCCAGAGCGATACCATTTTCATCGACATAGTGACCATCGCTATCAATCAGATAACCCAGGCCATCTACATAACGATCCTGATCATCCACCGTAAGGCCGTTAATGGCCTTCAGCACCAGAGGTTGGATAACCGCCCCCGCCAAACCAGCAGAGAGATTGACCGTATCTTCAGCCTCAACAAATCCATTAACCAACAGACGGCCACCGGTATCGATACTTAAAGAGGAACCCTCATCCATACTGCGGATAACACCATTGATCTGGATCTCCCGATCTGCATCCATATCAATGGTCGAGACACCCCCACCGATAATACTGCCCTCTCCACTGCTGTCAGATTGGATCAGAGAATCCGCACTGATCACCATGGCGGCACTGCTGGCACCACCCACCACATCAATATCAATAACCCCGGTTGCTCGGATAACACCACCACGATCAATGGTATGACCATCCACATCCAGAGCGCTACCACCAAGAATCAGCTGATCGGAGAGATTCAGTACAACATCCGCAGAGGAGCCCGCCCAGCCGTAGCTGCCATCCTCATTCATACGGGCCCCAGCCAGCACCTCACCCACCAGATTCATGGAACCGCCACGGATCAGCAGCTGGCTATCGTCTGCAGTGGTGATCAGTTGCGATCCCGCCATAACGGTCAAGGTGCCTGCTGCCTGTATGTTCAGTTCATCGGCCGCACGAATGGTCCCCACCCGGATGGTGTCTACCCCATCCACAGTTTTGGGCAAACCGATCTGAATATCCCCAGCAGAGTCCAGCAGAATACGTTGCCCAGCATCCTCAGCAACCAACTGAGTATCGTAGAGATAAATGTTTTGTCCGGCCGTAACCGACAGTGCCCCAGCCAGCTCAAGAGAACCGGTCAACTCTGCGGTATGGGTCGCTTGAATGGTGACCTCATAATCATCACCATCTGCCGTTGCAGCCGTGGATTCAATTACCCCTTGCATATCCACATGGTACCCTTGCAGGGACAACTGAGCGTCGGTCTCCAACCGTCCAGACTCTTTAACAATGGTCAAAGAGCCGTGGGTTGATGTGATCGAGAGCTTGTCCAGATCTCCAGCCTCAGCCCCAATCTTGCTGTTAAGGTTGATGTCATTCATCCCCTCAATGCGGATCTCACCATCTATTCCTGTAATTTGCAGATCACTGGTACCATGGGTCGTAATACTGGTGGCACCGGATTGCAGGCTATCCCCTGCGTAAAGATGGATGCGCGAATCCGCCTCAATATGGCCATAGAGCTCTAGAGCCCCAGCAGAATGCACCCGTACTTCAGAGCCCGTTCCACCGGCAATGATGTCACCTTTTACAACCCCCAACGCACCGGGGTTAAAGTCAATAGAGCCCGCTAAGGTCTCCAGGCGACCGGTATAATCCAGGTCAACATCTATGCCATCCGGTGAGCTGCCACCATTCAATTCAATGGCGGTATGGGCCAGAACATTACCACCAATGTAGAGCTTACCAGTATCGCCACCCACCGACCCCAGAGCCACCACCGAGCCTTCACCCGTGGCCGACAAGGTATAGGGACGGCTGGACTCTACATCACCACCACTCAGTTGGCTTAACCCCACCAGATCGGCGTGGCTGGAGCCTGTGTGTAAAAGTGTAAACCCAGATGAGGCGGTCCACTGCATCTTGCCCTGGTTACGCTTGATCTCAAACGTACCATCCTGGCTACGAACCTCACCCACTCCATGGTCGGGATGGCGACTCTCTGTAATGGTGTAGGTTGCTTGATCCAAAGCGGTTTGGATATCGTCAGCCAGATCCCCCAGTTGTACATTGTCTGCCGTTGCAGCAGCTGAGATCACGACCGACCCTTGGGCGATGTACGAACCCCGATCCACCTCGACCAGCAGGGTGACATCTTCAGTTAACACACCACTCTGATGTTCAGCCCAATCCTCGGCCTCAATCTCTTGCAGATGGGCAGAAGGCAGAATATCCATACGCCCATGACCATCCAGCTGAATCCGACTGTTATCCGACCAGGTTTCGATACCGACAGAGCCATACAACACCACCCCACGTCCAGAGTAGTTGGGGCTGCCATCCGCAGGATCAGCCTCCAGGGGATCGTCCCCGCCAATCAACGTAATGGATTGACCAGCACTGAGATCGCGCCCAAGACGTAGTTGATGACCTGCTTCAATATGAATGGAGGAGTCCCCACCGGCATCCTTGAGCGCACGCCCCATCAAGTTACCATCGGCATCCCGCACATCGGTAATTTCCCCACCGGCCATGAGCAGCCCCAGCACCTCGACATCCTGATCCCCTTTCAGGGTTAAGGATCCATCAGCCTGGGCTACGCTCAACGCCGAACTGCCTGCTACTTTCACCGCGATCTCATCACTGGCACTACCACCAACAACCGAGATGCTGGAGGCTGCCATCATCCGGCTGCCAATCTCTACCGCATTACCATCGATATCGGTGGTAATGCCCCCCACATAAGCTTGACCACTGGTGGTGATATCGATAAGCCCAGGATCACTGCTCCAGACAAAATCCTCAGAGAGTAACTGCCCATCATCATCACGGGTTTGGCTGACCGAAGCCCCGGCTACCATGCGTCCCATGAGTTCCAGGTTGCCGTGACCGGTAATCTCAATTTTAGCGCCGCTGTTATCGGCGGTATCACCCAACACCGTAATACCCGCAGCACTGTCCAAACGTAAGGAGACACCCCCATCATCCGCACCCGGACTACCGGTTTCAATACTCACACGTCCTGCAGCCTGCAAACCACTGTTCAGGCGAATCTGCTCCCCACCTTTTAGAATAATGCTGGAATCTGGCCCGGCATACGTCACACCCTGTTCACCGATATGGCCACCTGCGATCACCGCACCATCCACATCCATATCCCGGCTGGATTGCAAGGTCACGGTGGTGCCTGCATCACGGGTAGAGACGATAGAGCCCGCCATAATCACCAGAGAGCTACCCGCACTGTTGCTGCCCCCTTGGTCCGTACCATCCAGCGCCACCCCACCTAACAGGGCAAGATCACCACTCACGTTGGCCCGACCTTCAAAGTGTACCCAACTGTCCGATTGCAAGGTCAGGTCGGCATCCTCACCCAGCAGGTCGATGTTGCCGCGCATGATCAAAGCATCGCCAGAGGTAAAGGTTAAGTCGGCCTGATCCATCAAGGTGGTCACTGTACCGCCGATGAGCAGACCAAAGCCGCGCTGTCCGATCAGTGGATGGTCGGCATTGGTATCAGCTAATCCATCAAAATAGTCTGCATGGGGATGGATGGAAGCTCCACCCACCAGATCGATCCCGCGAGAGGCTGTTAAAGAGCCCGCCGCAAACATATCCCCACCCGAGGTGATGGTGATATCAGCGTTGTAGCCACTGATCGAAGCATCGGCATTTTCATCAAACACCGCACCCGCGGTGACAGCACTCCCCGCCTCCAGGTGAACAAATCCACCGGCATTGAGATCCAGGTCTGCGCCATCAGCGGTTCCTTTAACCACCGCACCCAACTCCAGAACCAGGAACCCACCACCATCCAGATCTATCGAACCATTTTGGCCTTCGACCTCCATCAAACCACTCAAACGGACCCCGGCGTTGGTGTCGATATCCATAACACCCTGGTCGTTGTTCACCACCATACGACCCGTACTATCCAAGGTCAGGGCGTTGACCCCATCGTCATCCGCTTGGATCGCACCCACACCATCACTGCTGTGGATGTTCACCTGCATATGGTCCTGGGCCGTCAACCAACCACTGACCAACAGCTGTTCCGCAACGTTTAGGTTTAAGCTGCCAGCCTGCACCCCTGAGTCCGGATCACCCAACGCATCATGCACATTACGGCTATTGATCTGCAGGGTATCGGCACGGAGTGTCAGGGTTTCATGACCTGCCTGAACATCGCCCCGCACTTGCATGGTGCTGGCCACAAACTCGGTGGTATCTTTAATTTGAGCATTCACCACACGAGGTGCATCAATAGCTTTCAGTGTGGTGGCATTTTCCAGATCGCCAAATGTCATATGGGCGGCCGTATGACCAATGCTGATTGAATCAAACCCATTGGCAAGGGCTGCAAAGTCGGTCATGGAGAGATCCATCTCCAAGGAGTGACCATCGCCTACACTAAGATCATTACCCCCTGCCCCTTCCGCGGCACTACCAATACGGTAATCCACCGCATCGTGGGAGGTACGGATCACCAAATCCCCAGCCCCTTGCACCATCGCCTCACCAGATGAGAAATCCAGCTCATCGGCATGAAGGGTTATGGTACGACCACTCTCCGCCATACGTAGACGACCACTAACCAGGGTAAGCATGGCGCCATAGGCCGCCAGATCTACCGAGATATCCCCTTCCAAGCTCACCAGAGCATCATCCGTATCGACAGTCATCAGGTTCAGATTGTCGGTTTCGCGTAGGGTTACACCCCCTTGAGCCCCTGTCCCCCGGTTATTCAGGGTCGCGGCATCTACGGTGGTCAGCAGCGGTTGAACAATGCCACGGCTATCAACGATGAGATGGCCATCGGCTGCGGTTAGGGTGACCCCAACATTTTGAGTTAACGCCCCTTCAGCACTGAACAGACGCAGTACCCCGGTATCCCCTGCCACATGCCAGTCGCCGGTAACCGTTAGGTTATCCATGAGGGTAAGACCATTTTGGGCTTCCAGACTTATGCCCCCAGCCTGCATGGTGCTGTTAACGGTGATGGTATGTGTTCCAGCCACCTCAGCCGTGGGGGTACCCGCGGTCACCCGCAACAGATCCCCCACCTCAACAGCGCCATCCAGCACAACAGCACCATCCACCAACAGGGTTACATCACCGGCGGCAGTCATGCTCGACTGAGCCTGCAGATCACCGCCAACCTGGGCCATCAGCGTGCTCAAATCCAGCGATCCCATAAAGGTGATATCACCACTGGCCGTCAGGTTAAAATGACCACCTGACATGGCTCCAGAAAAGACCTGATCACCATCCCGTGCGGTTAAAACAGCCTGTTCGGTCACCTCAAGGCTGCTCTGCACCGCCAAACCGCCATCCAAAGTCGCGGTGAGGTTGGTCACGGCAACGGCATCGGCAAAAATCAGATCCTCATGGCCCGTCAGCGCAAAATTGCCACCATTTACCACACTATCAAAGCGCAGATCACCACCGGCCACCGTTATCTGTGCCGTTTCATCCACCGTTACTGCGGCATCTGCACTCAAAGCCCCCTCAACCGTAGCGGTTAGGTTGTTCAGCTCCACCGAACCGGCAAACTGGGTATCCCCACTGCTGTAGATGGTCAGATCCCCACCACTAAGCGTCTGCTCAAAAACAACATGACCACCCCGTGCCGTGACCGCACCACTACCACTAACCACGACGGAAGAGGCCCCACGTAGACCTTCTGCCACATCCACACTCAGGTTGGCCAGTGTCACAGCCCCACCCAGTTGTAGATCCGCACCACCGGTAAGGTTTAGTGTACCGCCATTGACCTGTGCAAACGCCAGTGCCCCATCCGCCGTGAACTGCATAACATCATGGCCAGTCAGTGTACCAACGGCATGAATGGAGGCATCGGCATTGGCGCTAAGGGTTGTCAGATCCACCGCTTCATTCAGGGTTATGCTTGAACGGCTATCCAGTACAGCATTGACCCCCTGGATACGGGCTAAATGCATAGCCCCACCGGTTGTCATTTGAATGGAAGCTGTACTGGTCAGCATGGCCTGTGTCGTCAGGGTACCACTGAGCTGGGCCCCTAAATTGGCCAAAGAGGCCAAACCAGAGATAAGCAGGTTACCTTGGCCAAGAAGACCCAGGGTATGCATGTTTAGTGTATTAAACTGTACATCCTGGCCAGCGGTCATGGTGACGGTACCAGAAGCGGCGAAATCATCCGTTGCCGTCACGGTGCCATCCACTGTCGCGTTCATATTGGCCAGGTCAAGATCCCCACCCAACATCAGGTTGCCATCGACATCCAGGATGAGATCCCCGCCCTGTACATTGGCCAGGACCAAGTCTCCGCCCGCATTCATGCTCACGGTGCCATTACCCGTCAGGTCACCTACCAAGGTGATGCTAGCCCCTGATGTGAAGGTAAGATCGCCAACCTGAACCGTACCGTTGATCTGTTGAATACCACTGCTCACCATATTCAGGGTTGCCGCAGACAGTACCCCGGTAGTGATGGTGGATCCGGCATTAATCTGTAGCGTCTCACTGGCGGCCAAAAGGCCGGTGGCCTCAAGAGCCCCCCCCAGTTGCAGGGTCAGATTATCCAGCGCCATATCCCCCTCAACAACCATACTGCTGGCGTTGAGGGTCAAATCCCCACCCTCAAAATCATTAACGACCTGCACATGGTTGCTGTTCAGCGTAACCGCCGTAGCCCCCAACTGGGCAGCTTGGCTGCCTTGGATAATGGTCTGGGCAGCACCATGGTTTGCGGTCAGGTACTCCAACGAGTCATTAAAACTCATGCTGGCCCCGGCATATCCCATGACCATGCCGTTCCAATCCACCGATTCCTGGCCATGATCCAGGGTTAGGGTGACCTGATCGTTGCCATCCTCCCCATCAATGGTGGAGCGCCCCAGATGGGCCCGATCCATGATGACACTAAAGGTGTCATCACCCGCACCCCCCAAAGCGGTATCATTGCCGCCATCGTGCAGAACATAGGTATCGTTGCCATCCACCCCTTCCAAATGGTCATCTCCAGCGCCACCATCCAGATAGTCATCCCCACGACCTGAAACCAAGGCGTCATTGCCATCATCCCCATACAGGGTGGCATCGCCATAGCCGACATAGATCAGGGAGTCATCCCCACGACCACCACGCATATTGACGTTGGCCCGCACCTCGGGGCCAATGTAGATGCTGTCATTACCCTCCCCAGCATCGTTCACCAGAATGTTCGAGACCCCATGGAAGGTCTGGGTCAGCCCCAGAGAGGAGACCGTCAGGCTCTCATTACCTGCACTGCCGCCCGCATGGGTGATGTTGTAGCTGTCGTGGATAATATCGAGATAGTCTTCACCCCGTGCATCGGCATCAGCACCGATGTTTAAGCGCAGGGTGTCGCCAATTTGAGTGGCAATAACCGGTTCTGGTCCCCAGCTCCAACCGATGGAGCCGGAGAGGCTGATACCGGCGATGGAGATGCCGATGGAGCCAGATGCAGAGGCCGGCGTAAAGTTCAGCTCACCTGTCACATTCGCCAGAGAGATGGTTTTGGAGAACCACAGGAACTTGATGGTGTAATCCACACTGCCGTAGATCTGACCCCAGAAGCTATCCTGGGTGAAGTCCACCCGAATACCACCATCCAGATCAAAGGGCCCCAACCCCAGGTTGTAGCCCAGATCACCCGCAATACGGAATGTACCATCTGAACGGATAAAGCCACTGACCTCCATATTGGCCATACCAAAGAAGCTCATGGAGAGACGGTCAAGGCTTACATAGAAGGTGCTACCCTCTTTACCCAGACTAAGTGCAGCATCCATCTCAAAGCCCAGCACCCGCACGGTACCATCAATCGCCACCCGTGCCGTATCAGCCGACACCCCATAGTAACTGGTGCTCTGGCTGGTGTTCAGCTGCATGGAGAAGTCACCCTGCACCGTCACCGAGGGGATGCTTAAGCTGTTGGCCCCCATGTTGACGTTGGCCGCCATGACCAGCTGGCCACCCTCCATGAAGATGCCCCCTGCCCCCGCGACCGACAGCACACCAAAGCCACCCAGGCTCACCTTGCCATCCATGCTTAGGTCAAGGCCGTTGCCTGCCGAGGCCTGCAACGTATACCCACCGGTAATGGTAAAGGCATTGAGCACCGATAGCTGACCACCGGCGGTTACCCTAACCGAATGGGCCGCCAACGTTGCATAGGAGCGCCCAATGACCGTTCCAGAGTTTTTATCCATATCCAGGGTCAATACCGACTGCTCACTGGCGGTAAGGTTAAGTTCCAGGTTAAAGGTACCATCCAGACTAAACAGGCTGTTACCCAACACACCCAGATCAGCACTACGGGTTAGGGCCAGATTGCCATAAATACCATCCAGTCCCAGATTCACTGTACCCAGGGCATCCATAGACCCCAGCGGCCCTAATTCGTAGGCTGCATCAAACCCAGCGGTAATACCACTTTCTGACAGTTTGAGTAGAACCCGGCCATCCAGATCGACTGTATCCAGCAGACTGGCCGCACCCTCCCCTTCAATGGCAATATAGAAGCCTGCATCGTCCTCACTGCCATCCAGCATGGGGGCACCGGCATCAATACTGACACTGCTGTAACCCAGAGCATCCACATAGGCATCGGGGACCGTATAGGTCACCACATCCCCTGTGCTGTTCATGGTCAAAGCCATGGCCATATCCATACGCATCAGGGAAGCGATGCCCTGATCCCGGCTCATCTCCAGACGTGTGGCCACACCATTGGCGCTAATCTGCAACAGCCCCATGGCATTAAAGCCAATCAAGGGGGAGTCACTGGGGCCAACCGCCAGTTGACCATCCATAAAGAGGTTAAGCAGCCCCTCTTGCAGGGTAAAGTCTAGGGTTACCGAGGCACTAAACAGCTCCACCCCGCCAGGATGGAAGGAGACCACCCCTTGACCCTGTACCTTGGCCACCACATCGCTGTAGTCCAGCACCACCGGCTCACCACCGCTGCCGATGGCCATACCACCGGTAGGATCATCGGCAAAGGTGGTGGCAAAATCGATCACGGTACCAATAGGGTTGGTAAAGCTCAGGCCGCCGTTATAGGCGAGGTTCAGCTCATTGGCCTCAAGCTCAAGCCCCGCCTCCAGCCCCACCAGACCGGCCCCTTCAAAGTCCAGCTTGGCTGCCGCATAGAAAGCGGGATCCATCAGAGATGAGGTGCGGAATAGGGCGATGGCCCCATCCACATCATCAATGGCCACACCCATAGCATCCTCATTACGGGGGTCCGCTTCGGTGATCATGCCATCGCCGTTGCTATCCTCCACATAAGGACCATTCACCCCAATAAAGCCCGCCACATCGTTCACCGACAGCAGGGTGCTGGTCAGGGTCTTTTTACTGCCATCGCTCAGGGTGTATTCACGGGTTGCACCTTTTTCAAACAGCATATTGCCGTTGAAGTAGGCACCAGACATCAGACGGGCTTGGGCCCCCACCAGAGAGGCCAGCATCAGTTCTGAGGAGAAATCAATTTCTATGGGGGCTGCGGTGGTGCCGGTCTTGATCTCAAACACCCCATCATTGGCCCCTTCGCTACTCTCCAGAGATTTGGAGAAGTTAACCGCTGGCAGGGTAAGAGCCGCCGCCGCCAGGGGGGGGATATTGGGCAGAATGGTGGTGTTGGCCTGAAGTTCGATAGAATCCACGCCCAGCTCAATCTCCCCCATACCCACGGTACCGATACGACCGGTCTGGGCCTTCATACTTAAGAAGGTAGGTATGACCGGCAGATAGGCGAAGGGACCTAAATCCGCCGGTTTCATCAGGGCGATGCCAAAATCCAGATCATCCAACACCAGGCCTACGGCATGACCATCGGCATTAAAGGTATCGGTTTCACGGTCAAACCAACCGTCACCATTGGTATCCTCAAAGTAGGGACCCATACCCACAAAGGCGTTGATGTCGCTACCACCAATGGTCATAGCCCCCATCAGCATGGAGATGTCGGGGATCTCATCTAGACCGGTCTCTACAATCAGCGGGGTACCTATATTAGCCCGCTCAAAGGCAAAGTTACCGGACAGGAACATAAAGTCGGCAACTTTCAACATTGCCTGATCGACTGAGGCTCTCAACAGATATTCGTTGGCATCCAGATAAACATCGGCCCCACCACCAGTGTTCACCGCAAATCCATCTGGTGCGCCATCTTCACCCACAAAGCTGTCAGCCCACTTGATGTGGGAGGTCACCCCAGGTAGCGCCACCGTACTGAGGTTGGCATCCACCCGAATGTTATTGGCCTCCAGCACCAGAACATCCCCACCACCGACCAATCCCACCTTATCGGCTTCGGCATGGATGCCCACAAATTTGGGTGCAATGGCACCGATAATAGAACTGGCACCGGAGAGCAAGGTGGGGGTCATCATGGCGATGCCCACATCTATGTCATCGATCACCAGACCCACGGCATCTTCATTGCGTTCATCCAGCTCGGTATAGCGACCATCGCCATCGGTATCCTGGAAGTAATCCCCAACCCCAACAAAGGCGTTGATGTCGGAGGCCCCGATGGTCATCTCCTCCATCTCCATCTCCATGGTGCCGTCGTGCCCGGCCCATTCGGTGAGGGTAGAAGGAATACCTAAATCCACATCAACCTTGGTACGAGAACCCCTTTCAAAGTGGAAACCACCGGAGAGGTGTAAAAACTCACCAACCCGCAGCAGCGCCTCATCCACATGGGCATATTCTAACTTGCCTTCAAAATCCAGCAGCAGTTCATCCCCACCAATATCCAACGCATATCCAGCGGGAGTCCCTACCTCTTCATCGGCGGGGAAGCTGGACTGGAAGTCGATGGCAGGCTGCCAATCGGGACCGATTGCGGGGGACATACCAATGTTGACACCAAACTCGGCATTGCTGGCTTCCAGCTGGAAATCATCCAGCCCTACAAAGCCCACCTTATTGGCCATGCCCTGAACGGTAATAAAGCTAGGGAGAATTAGCTGTAATGGGGGTAAGACATTGCCCAACAAGGGCGAGGAGAAGAGCATGCCAAAATCTAGGTCATCCAGCACCAGACCGACGGCATCTTCCCCACGCACATCATCATCATCGATATCACCATCTTCATCGCTGTCGACAAAGTAGGGACCTAAGCCCACAAAGGCCTCCAGATTACTGGCCCCAAAGCTGATGGTGTACATCTCGGAACGGACAATCTGACCATAACCACCAAAGAAATCCTCGACATCCTGGGCATAATCCCCAGCGACGGAATCCACCGCCGATTTAATCAGATCACTGATATCCGAGGTCAAACTGGTGCGCCAATTGGCCATGTAGGTGGGACCAGCAGAGAGCTTAAACCCACCAGAAAGGTGGATAAACTGCCCAAGACTGAAGATGCCGCGCTCCACCTCTACTGAGGCCAACAGACCTTTGGCATCCAGATACATAGGTGTACTGCCGGTTTTTAGCTCCATCCCGGCTTGGCCATCCCCATCCTCATCGGGGAAGGTTTTTTCCCAATTGATGGAGGTCAGCACCCCACCCACAGGGGTAGGTATGGGTGTACCCCAGTTAAAGTCAAAGTTCAGCCCCTCACCGGCAAACTGAATGTAGTCATCCAGCCCCACCATGCCCACTTCACCAGCATGCGCATAAGCAGAGACAAACTGAGGACGCACCAACTTACCGACAAAGTTGGGTACACCGACAGCATTAAGAACCAGGGCCAGCACATCAAAGATGGGACTGGTGGAGGCAAAGTAGCCCATGCCAAAGTCCACATCTGCCGCCACCAGACCGATGGCATTTTCATTAAATTCATCATCAAAATCGGTCACCCCATCGCCATTGGTATCGACCAGATAGGGGCCCATACCGGCAAACATGTTGATATTGGTGCCGGTTAGGGTGAAGGAGGCCACCTCCATAGCGATGGTAGAGAGGGTCGGATCGATCTGAAGAAGGTCCGCAATGGCTTGCAGCTCAGGATCCAGCCCCGCAATAATTTGACCGATGTCACCCAGAGGTTCCGTCAACTCCTGGGGAATACCGGTATTGACCCGTGCCATGAAGGAAGGACCATATTCAAAGGCAAAGCCACCGCTTAAATAGAAAATATCCTGAATATTAATAACCGCCTGACCCAGCTGGGCACCGATGCGGAAATTCCCATCAAAATCCAAATAGACCGGGTCACTGCCTGTCAGAACCTCCAACCCCATGGGGTCCAGCTTGCCATCTCCATCCGCATCTTCGCCCTCATCCAAAAGACCGTTACCATTGGCATCTTCCGCCTGGAAGGTGTCGGCAAAATTGATGGTGGGACGTCCCAGGTTGATCGGTAAATCCTTTAACCACAGATCCCCATAGTTGACCTCCAGGGTAATATCCCGAGCAGCCAGCTCAATACCATCCATCCCCACCAAAGCCACTTCACCTACACGGGCTTTTGCGGCAAACATTTTGGGGAACATGTCGGCCACAAAGGGCAGATTAGGGGTCATAAGGGCAAAGCCAAAGCTGGTATCGCTTAGAGCCAGCCCCAACGCCTCAACGTTGCGCTCATCATCGTCGTCGATATCCCCATCCCCATCAGTATCCACCCAATAGGGACCATTTAAGCCCAAGAAACCCGTCAGGTTGGAAGCCCCAATGGTCAGGGTCTCCATCTCCACCGGCACCTGCACAGCCATGTTGGCAATGGTATCGATAATCTCTGCATCAAAAATCTCGCTGACCACATCCCCAGCGATATCGATGAGGTTGGTAAAGTCACCGGGGAAGCCGGTGGCCATTTGCATCATATGGGTATTGCCCTTTTCAATGGCAAAACTGCCAGAGAGGTGCAACACATCCATGATATTCAGCTCCATATTGCCCACACTGGCGCTGATCAGATCACTGCCCCAGTGGTCAATATAGACCCCATCTCCACCACCCGTGGAGATCTTGAATCCAGCTTTATCCAACAGACCATCACCGTTGGCATCCTCCCCCTCATCCAACAGCCCGTTGTCGTTGGTATCTTCGGATGGGAAGCTACTCACAAAATCAATAACCGGCACCGCAAAGCCACCGGGCCAGCCAGAGCTGGTATTCACCCGAATAACAATATCCTCAGCTTCAGCCGTCAGCCCATCCAGCCCCACAAAGCCCGCCTTATCCACCTCGGCTTTAAAGGCGTAGAACTCTGGCAACACCCCATCCAGACCAGGTAGACCCGCAAGGGTGGGCTGCATCACCACCAGCCCCATGGACATATCTTCGATGGCCAGACCTACTGCATCCTCATTATATTCACTATCGAGGATCTTACCGTCGGCATCTTCTCCGATCATGCCATCGCCATCGGCATCCACCCAGTGGGGGCCATTCAACCCCACAAAGGCGCGTACATTGTTGGCGGCTAAGGAGATGGAGGTGACATCAATATTTTCAAAGGTCGACAGATCGGTTAGATCCCCCACCCCGGCCAGATCGCTCAACCCATCAATCATATCCTTGATGGATTGGGGTAGCAGATCCGAACCCATGGAGATCAGTTCGGTAATGTTGGCAGGGAAACCAGTGGCGATGTTGACCCGAGTCTGGGGACCCATCTCAAAGGCCATATCTCCACGCATGTGAACAAAGTTGGCCAAAGACCAGCTGGCATTGTGAATGTTCACCCCAATGCGCTGGTTGCCATCCCAATCGATATAGACCGGATCTGCCCCAGTTTTGACCTCCAGCCCCATGGGATCAATCTTGCCATCCTGGTCAGCATCATCCCCTTCACCCTCAGCAGGCCAGCTGGTGGTAAAGTCCACTACCGGCGGACCAAAGCCACCGGGCCACTCATCCCCATGGTTAAAGGTCAGGGTGGCACTGCCAATATCGGCATCCAGAATATCCTCAAAGCCGTGCAGCCCCACATTGGTGGCCTCAGCTTTGGCGGCGTAGAATGTGGGGATCAGACCATCCAACCCAGGCAGGGAGCCCAAGGTGGGCTCCAAAATGGCCATGGCAAAGTCGGTATCTTCCAGGGCCACACCCACAAAGTCATCATTGATTACCTCATTGCCGTCGGCATCGGTAATCTTCAGGGGACCGCCCACACCGGCATAGGCGGTGACGTTGGACATGCCCAGGGTCATGGAGGTAACGTCAATATTCTCCAGGGTGGAGAGATCAGTCAGATCCCCCGCCCCCACCATGTCGCTGAGATTATCTACAAAATCCTTAATGGATTGAGGCAGCAGATCCCCAGCATTAGAGATGATGTCGGTGATATTACCGGGTAACCCGGTACCAATGTTGACACGGGTCTGGGGCCCCATTTCAAAAGCCATATTGCCACTGACATGGATAAAGTCAGCAATGGTCAACTGGGCATCGGTTATGCTAACCCCAATACGCTGATTACCATCCCAATCCAGATAGATGGAGTCATTCAGGGTCTCAATCTCATACCCCATGGGGTCAAGCTTGCCGTCACCATCGCTATCTTCATCGGTTTCTGCGGCAAAGCTGGAGGCAAAATCAATCACGGGCGGCCCAAAGCCACCGGGCCAGCTATCCCCATGGTTCAGGGTAAGGGTGGCACGGCCGATATTGGCTTCCAGAATATCATCCATCCCCACTAAGCCCACATTGGTGGCCTCAGCTTTGGCGGCATAGAAGGTGGGGATCAGCTTGCTTAAACCAGGGAACTGCCCAACGGTGGGTTTGAAGATGGACATACCGAAGTCCAGATCTTCCAGTCGCACCCCAACAAAATCACTCTCAGCCCCTACAAAGTCGGGGATGGCCCCCATGCCGGCATAGGCGGTGACGTTGCTCATACTGAAGTTCATGGTGGAGACTTCAATATTCTCCAGGGTCGAGAGGTCGGTGAGATCCCCCGCCCCTACCATGTCACTTAAACCATCCACGAAATCGCCGATGGCATCGGGCAGCAGATCACCTGCGTTACTGATGATATCGGTGATGTTACCCGGCAGGCCGGTACCGATGGTAACCCGCTGTTTAGCGCCCATTTCGATCAGCAGGTTGCCACTGGCATGGATAAAGTCAGAAACCGTCAGGTGTGCATCGGGAAGGACAAACTCAAAGCGTTTATTACCATCAAAATCCAAATAGATGGATTCACCACCCGGGGCGATTTCATAACCCACAGGGTCGATTTTGCCATCCCCATCACTGTCCGTATCACTCTCAGCAGGGAAGCTGTTTTCAAAATCGATGACGGTGCCAGAAGGTGCGGTCAGGCTTACCCCCAAATTCATGGCCAGCGAAATATTGTTGGCCTCCAACTCCACCGCATCAATACCAACTAACCCAACGCTGTTTACATCCAGTTTAGCGGCAATAAAGGCCGCGGGGTCCAGCAACTCTGTCGAACGGAACAGGGCAATGGCCCCATCCACATCCTCTAAAGAGAAACCGGCAGCATCTTCATTACGCTCATCGGCATCGGTAATGGCCCCATCCCCATCGGTATCCTCCACATAGGGACCATTCACCCCGGCAAAACCGGTTACATCGCTCATGGCCAGCACTGTACTGGTCAGGGTTTTGGTGGTGCCGTCACTGAGCTTAAAGTCACGGGTGGCACCTTTTTCAAACAACAGGTTGCCGTTTAAGAAGACCGACCCCATAACACGCGCTTGTGCCCCCACCAAGGAGGCCAACATTAACTCGGATGAAAAATCCAGCTCCATCGGGGCGGCCATGGTGCCGGTTTTCAGTTCAAACGCCCCATCATTAGCCCCCTCAGAACTCTCTAAGGATTTCGCAAAATTAATGGAAGGCAGTGTCAGAGCCAGGGCCAGCGGTGGGGGCAACCCTGGCATTAAGGTGGTATTGGCTTGGATCTCGACCCGGTCCACACCGATCGAGATATCGCCCATACCTACCGTACCAATACGCCCTGTTTCAGCCTTCATGGCTAAGAAGGTGGGGGCCATAGGCAGATAGGTAAAGGGGCCTAGATCGGTGGATTTAAACAGACCAATACCAAAATCAAGATCCTCCAACACCAAACCGATGGCGTTGCCGTCGCTGTTAAAATCATCGGTATCTTTGTCATACCAACCATCTTCATTGGTATCTTCAAAATAGGGACCCATCCCGACAAAGGCATTAATGTCACTACCACCAATGGTCATGCCGGTAAGCATGGTGGTGAAATCAGGAACCTCATCAAAGCCGGTTTCAATAAACATCGGCGTGGCAACATCAGCCCGTTCAAAGGCAAAATTCCCCGACAGGAATATAAAGTCGGAGATCTTCAGCATCGCCTTATCAACGGAGGCCCGCATAAGAAATTCGTTATGGTCTATGTAGACAAAATCACTACCTGCACGCACCGCAAAACCAGTGGGGGTTTCATCATCCCCTTCAAAACTATCCGCCCACTTCACATGGGTATTGGCACCGGGCAGGCTAACGGTACTGATATTCAGGTCCACCTGAATGTTATTGGCCTCCAGCTTGACATCATCCCCAGTACCCGTCAGCCCCACCTTTTCAGCATCGCCATGAATGGCCACAAATTTGGGTTTGGCCGCATCCATAAAGGCATCCAACCCAGCAGGCAGACTTACAGCTCCCAACAAGGCGGGGGTCGCGATGATAACGCCGACATCCAGATCATCAATGACCAGACCTGCGGCATCGGTATTGCGCAGATCATCTTCGCGGTAATAGCCATCGCCATTGGTATCCTGAAAGTAATCCCCTACCCCAACAAAAGCGCTCAGGTTAGAGGCTCCAATGGTCATGGTCTCCAACTCGAGCTCAAAGGTCGGTTCGATACCAAAGCTCTCCAGCAACGACAGGTTAAGCCCCGTATCCACCGTCACCTTATGTTTGGGACCACGTTCAAAGGTAAAACCACCGGATAGGTGTAAAAATTCACCCACCTTGAGCAGAGCATCCCCCACCTCAGCACGGAGCAGCTCCCCTTCAAAATCGATAATAACAGGGTCAAAACCGGTGGGAATGGCAATACCGGTCGGGGTTCCTGCTTCGGCATCTTCCGGGAACGAGGCAGCATAGTTCAGCGTAGGAACCCATGTGGGAATAAGATCGACCAGCGCCGTGTTGACAGAAATTTCCAGATTATTGGCTTCTAATTGGAAATCATCCAACCCGACAAAGCCCACTTTTCCAGCGGTGGAGTGGAAGCTATAAAATTTCGGTAGAAAAAACGAAAGCACCGGCAGCATCTCAGCCCAATCCAGGCGGGACGCCATAAAGCCCATATCCACATCATCCAACACCAAACCAACCGCATCAGGATTACGCTCATCCTCATCATCGACATCCCCATCACCATCGCTGTCGATGAAATAGGGGCCGATACCCACAAAGGCTTGTAAGTTAGAGGCACCAATGGTCGCCGAATTCATACCAGAGACGACAGTTTCACCATAGTTACCAAAAATACCGGCAATGGTATCCGCATGTTCAGGACCAACCAGAGACTCGACCGATGCCCGGAACAAGTCTGAGGTATCACTAGTGATCCCCGTGTTCCACTCCCCAAGAAAAGACTCTCCAACCGTAAAGTTATAGCTGCCGTAATATTGAATAAAATCAGCAATGGTCAGGGTGACCCGATGCAGCTCAGCGGTTAGATAGTTGCCCGAAAAATCAAAGTAGGCCGGATCACCAGGCATATCCAACAACAGCCCAGCTTGGCCGTCGCCATCGGTATCGGGGTGGGTTTTTTTCCAATCAATGGCAAAGTTCATGTTAAAGAGGTTGCCAACCGTCAGTGGCACACCCATGTTGAAACCAAAGTCAAACCCCTGCCCCTGGTACTGGATGTAATCCTCAAACCCAACAAGCCCTGCTTCCCCTGCATGGGCATAGACCGACACATACTGTGGACGCGCCAACTTACCCACAATGGTGGGCAGACCCAGGGCCTGTAGAGCGGTGGCCACTAAGTCAAAGACAGGACTGGTAGAGGCATAATAGCCCATGGAGAAGTCTAGATCCGCCGCCCGCCACCCCATGGCATTGTCATTGGGGGTGTCGTTCAGATCGGTGACCCCATCACCATTGGTGTCCTCCAAGTAGGGACCACCCAGTCCAACAAAGGCGTTAAGGTTATAACCAGACAGGGTAAAGGAGGAGACTTCGTGGGTAATGGTCGCCAGGGTTGGATCAATATTGAGCAGGTCAAAAATCTGCTGAATTTCCGGTGCGGCATCGGCAACCAGCGCTTCAACATTACCCAACGCATTGGCGATTTCACCAGGCACCCCAGTATCCACCACCGCCATGAAGGAGGGACCATACTCAAAGGCCATGCCCCCACTGACATAGAAAAACTCACTGAGCTTTAAGGTGGCGTTCCCCAGTGAAGCCCCAATACGGAAGTTGCCATCATAATCCAGGTAAACAGGGTCACTGCCGGTAAAGATCTCCAGACCCACTGGATCCAGTTTACCATCACCATCGGTATCCTCCCCTTCATCCAGCACCCCATCGCCATCGGTATCTTCCGAAGCAAAGGTCCCTTCAAAATTGATGGTAGGGCGACCAAACTCAATATAATCATTGGGGAACCACTCATCCCCATAGTTGATATCCAGCTGAATGTCGGTGGCCGACAGTTCCACCTCATCAATCCCCACAAAGGCCACTTCACCCACATTGGCTTTGGCTGCCATGAGTTTGGGAGTAAAATTTCCAACCAACGGCAGGGTTGGGGTCATCATCGCAAAACCGAAGCTGGTATCCCCCAGGGTCAGACCCATGGCCTCATTATTTGGGATATCGTCATCATCGATATCGCCATCGCCATCACTATCGACATAGTAAGGACCGTTGAGCCCCAAAAAGCCGGTTAGGTTGTTGGCCCCGATGGTGAGCACCTCCATCTCCACCGGAACTTCAACCGCCATATTGGCGATCTGGTCGATCTCATCAGAACCCAGGATCTCACTAACGATATCCCCAGCGGCATCTATAATAGTGGTAAAATCACCTGGGAACCCGGTAGCCATCTGCATCATATGCGTATTGCCCTTCTCGATGGCAAAACTGCCACCCAGATGCAATACATCCATGATATTCAACTCCATATTGCCAACACTGGCACTGAGCAGATTACTCCCCCAGTGGTCAATATAGACACCATCCCCATGACCGGTGTTAATCTTGAACCCTGCGGCATCCAAAATGCCGTCACCATTCAGATCTTCACCCGCATCCAGCACACCATTATTGTTGGAATCTTCAGCCGCAAAACTGCTGGCAAAATCGATCACCGGTACACCGATATCCCCCGGCCAACCCGAGCTGGCGTTCACCCGAACGGTGATATCCGTCGCTTCCGCCGTCATGCCATCCAGCCCCACAAACCCCGCCTTGTCTGCGGTGGCTTTAAAGGCATAAAACTCAGGCATTAACCCATCCAACCCCGGCAGTGCGGCCAAAGTGGGTGTCATAATGGTCACACCCAGAGCCATATCCTCCAAGGCAAGCCCTAAGGCATCACCATTAAACTCACTATCGAGAATCTGACCATCGGCATCCTCATCAATAATGCCGTTACCGTTGGCATCCACCCAGTGGGGGCCATTTAACCCCACAAAGGCCCGTACATTGTTTGCCGCCAGGGAGATGGAGGTAACTTCAATATTTTCCAGGGTAGATAGGTCGGTCAGATCACCCATACCACCAGCATCGCTTAGACCATCAATCATGTCAGAGATGACAGAGGGCACCAGATCGGAACCATCCTCAATCAACTGCGTGATGTTGGCGGGCAAACCGGTCGCAATGTTGACCCGGCTTGCAGGGCCCATTTCAAACCCAAAATCTCCACGGGCATAAACAAAGTTGGAGAGCTCCATGGTGGCGGTAAAGTTGGCCCCAATACGCTGGTTACCATCCCAGGCCAAATAGACCGGGTCGGTATCCCCCAAAGCCAACCCTGCGGGGGTGGTATCATCCCCGGTAAAACTGCTGGCAAAATCAATGACCGGATTACCCAAACCCAAAGGCCACTCCGAACCATGATTGACCGCAATTTGCAGATTTTCGATCCCCAGATCAAAGGCAGGCAGCCCCACCATCTGCACATTATCTGTGCTTGCACTGGCGGCGACAAAACTGGGTTTTTTACTCAGCAGGCTCCAAGCAGGATCTGTAGGCTTGAGCATACTCAAACCAATATCAAGATCCTCCATCCACAAACCAACAGAGCTACCATTGGCGGTTTCATCACTGAGATCACCATCTCCATCACTATCGGTCAGGTAAGCCCCACCTGTTCCCATAAAGACCGAGATATTGGTGCCTGTGATCCCCCAACCACCCACCATTACGTTTTCCAGGGTACTCAGATCATCGGCACCAAGATCATCCAGGAAGGACTGGAAATCATCGGGCAGTAGTCCCGCAAAGGTGCTGGCCAGATCTGTCGCATTACCCGGCAAACCGGTGGAAACGGTGACACTTAGACCACTGAGATATTCAAAGGAGAATGATCCCTCAAGATAGAGGAATTCAGAGAGTTGGATCTGGGCACTAATGCCATCAAGTACAGGGACATCCAGTGACTTTAAATAATCCAGATTAAAATATTCACCCAACGCATCGTTGAGGAGATCACTACCGGTGGTAATGCCGATATCTGCGATTTCTGAGACCACCAGCTGTAAGCGATCTTCCGACCGCACCACCTCCAGGAACAGGGTGCCGTCCCCAAAGCCAAAGGCGCCTTCAATATGATCAAACGTGCCAGAGATATCACCAAAGGTGAGGATATCAAACGTCTGCCCCACTTCCGGGGTAAAACCATCCAGCAACGAGATACTCAGCGTACCATCTAATACCGTTGACCCGGTGACGTTGATCTGGTCATAGCCATCACTCACACCCGCACTGGTGCCCGCCAGTTCAATTTCCAAAATGCCATCGGCAAACTGGGTAAAACTGTCGACATTTAAAATACCAGGGGAGTTGCCTGGCGCAATGACCCCACGACTATAAAGATCGCCTTCAATGGTCCCAATACCACTGACGGTTTGATCTTCATTAACCACCAATGCCCCTTCAATAATAACAGGGTCATTGGTCACCAAGTGAAGCTCAGGTGCGGTGAAGACAGCCACCTCATCCACATTAAACAGCGTTTGCGCCTCTAGAGCGCTGCCCTCCAACATCTGCAGGGATTCATCCAGCCCTTCAATCAGGTTTAGTCGGTCAGCTGGCAGATACTCAATACTCTCTTTGCCATCACTGGCCTGCTCAATTAAGTCAGGATCGATGGCCGCCAAAGCGGTCTGCACAGGCGTCATAATCTCCTGTACCGAAGGCGGTAGTGCATCCAGAGTGGCATCATCCAGATCTGCGGTATCCACCATCGGCATCAGATCAGCCGACAGCAAAATACGCTCTTCTAACGCTTCTAGAACAAACCGATTCTTTTTCATAATCTCACCCAACCAGATAAAAGCCTCCTTAGCTGATTGATCATGAACCAATCAGACAGCAGACCCTTTTATCATGGGATTCTTTTTAAGACTTATTGAGTCAAGCACCGGCCGCTACGCAACAGCCGACATTGGGTACCCCGGATGTGTCACCACCTCTAACCGGTCCCTTCTTTCTCGAAAGAAACAAGCACCCAGATCCAGACAGAGGTCACCAACACCTTTTCCCCAGCATCCTCATCATAATTCAAAATAGGAATCACAGTTTGTGTGAATGTCTCAAAATTTTGCTTGTCAGTCTCATAATTGAGTTTTGCCTAAAAAAAGCTCCAACTGGATGTAAAGTTTGTGGTAATAGAATAATGGGGATTTAGATTTACGCACGTCAATAGGCATTAAATCTCACTACACCCCTTAGGTGTACCGTGGAAAACAATGCCTTTTTGAGCAGAAAACAAGACGAGGTAAACAGTATTGTTTCAATCTGTTACACAGCGTAAACAGCACAGGCAACCTGATCTAGATCAGGTTCAAGTCACATGGACCACTTTTACGGAGGGTAGACTAAGAACCATGCGAACCACTTTGGTGGCGGCCTGAGTTCTTCATGCCATTGAGTTCATGGAAAAACTGGAAAAATCATTCTTCACCACACAAAACCTCCCTGTTGAGCAGCGTTTTTCCGCATGGCAGGAGAGTATTGGTGTCATGCTTGACAGCCGTGTAGACACCACCTCTGCAGCGACTAACTTTCAAGCTTCTGTGGAGAGTTATCTGGTCGACAACATTGTGCTTTCCCGCTGTAAAGCAGGCTGCCAAAAGTTTGATCGCCTCCCCATCCGTATTGCCCAGGATGGTATAGACCACTATATGATCCAAATTTTCACCCGAGGCCGGGTGGAGATGAATGTGGGGCAAAAAGAGATCATTGCGCCAACCCGAACCGTCGTGGGGTTTGATCTCAGTGAAGTGCTGGATAGCGTTAATACCGACTTTGACCTACTAAGTGTCATTATACCCAGAGAGCGCCTAGCACCATTACTACGCCACCCGGATACCATCCAAGGCACAGTGGTGGACTCAACCATTGCAGAAGGCAAACTGTTTGCTGATTTTTTAGAGGCCCTCTTTATCGCAGCCCCAACGTTGTCTCAGGCGGTGGGGACCCATACCGCCAATAGTTTGGTCCACTTAGCGGCGGCGGCGATGAATGGCGCCATGGATGTTGTGGACAACAACCCCCAAGCGATAACGCAGCACAGACTGCTTCAAGCACGGAACTATATTGAGCAGAACCTCTGTTCAGAAAAGTTAACCCCTCAGGCTATTGCATTAGGGTTGGGGCTATCTCGGGCATCTCTCTATCGGCTTTTCGAGCCTTTGGGTGGGGTTGCGGCCTATATCCGTAACCGACGCATCAAGCGTGCCTTCCGATTACTGGTCTCCCCCCCCAATCCAGATGCTGTTCAGCGCATCACAGATGTTGCTTTTGCGGTTGGCTTTAATGATGTCGCGCAGTTTAGCCGACTCTTTAAAGATCAGTATGGCATCACCCCATCCGAAGCCCGCAAACAAGGGACTAAATCTCTACAGGAGCGCCGCACCATGCCCCATTTTGAAAATATTGGGGACCACCTCTATGAACTGTGGATTGGTGACATTATTTAGCCCTCATGCAAATACCACGATGACCATAAACAATTATTTTCTCCTCAGCTTCTTCCGACATGAAACCGAAAAGAGAGAGAAAAACGATTGGACGACCGTTCGGGTTTCATGGAGTAAAAAACAGTGAATGCAACACATCGCCCTCTTATTTCTATCGCTCTGTTTTGTGCAATGCTCAGCTCTTCGGCATGGGCCATGACCGAGACCCAGACCGAGCAGCAGCCCCCCTTTACCTTGCAAAAAATGCTGGACCGTCTGGTGGAGCATAACGGTGAGTTGAAGATTCAATCTTTAGAGCGCCAAATTGCCGAAGCATCCGTTGAGAATGCACAATCCAGTTTTGAACCCACCCTTACAGCTTATGCCAAGCGGGAGAGTGAGTTTACCCGCAACACCGTTGAAGAGAAGCTCAGCCGCTCGACCTACGATGAATATTTTAATATCGTCAATGAAACTGGTTTTACCATCTCTAAAGCATTTGTGACCGGTACCAACCTGGATTTTGAAACCAAACTGACCGATAACCACAACAACTTGCAGTCCGACTCCACACGGGGACGTGAGTTTGATACCTATGTGGGCATGACCCTGACACAGCCTCTACTTAAAGGTGCTGGTCGCTCAGTGGCTACAGCCAACCTGCGTATGAGCGAAAAAGATTATGATATCGCCAAACACAGCGCAGAGCAGACACGCATGCAGGTCATTGCCCGTGCTGTGGCCGCCTACCTGGATCTGCAACTGGCCCACCAGAAGGTCGCCTTACAAGAGAGCTCCGTAGCTATTGCCAAAAAGCTGCTCTCCGACACCCAAGGGCAAAGCCGTGCCGGGCGCACTGCACGCACCGAAGTGTTGGATGCTCAAACCGGGGTAGATCTAAGGTACAACGAATCTCTCAATGCCAAACAGCAGCTGGCCACGGCTACCACAGCCCTGCAGACCCTGATCATGGACCAAACAGACGGTAAGTTTCGTCCGTTTAAAAATGTGCCTGCGTTGAGCTTGCCCGAGCTACCGGATCTGGATTATGAGCACAACATGAACCAGGCGCGTAACAACCGACCTGAGATGTTTGCCGCACGGACCAAAATGGCCAAGGAACACGTACGGCTAACCTATGCTAAAAACCAACGCCTGCCCCAGCTTGACTTGAACGGTAGTTATGGGGTGAACGGCATGGCCACCACGGTCAACCGCGCTTTTGATGATGCCTGGAAGGGGGACCATGCCAGCTGGTCTGTTTCCGTCACTTTAACCTCCCCACTGGATGGCGGGCGTAAGAGTAAAAGTGAACTGCTGGCTGCACGTAGCCGTCAAATTCAAGCCTCGACAGAAGCCAAGATGATGGAGGTTCAGATCGGCAACACGCTGGCCTCTACCCTCCAGCGTATTCACAGCCTACAAAGCCAGTTAAAGACCCTTAAAACAGTAGAAGAGCGCCAAGAAGAGCTCCTGGCCATCGAGATGAACCGCCTAAAACAGGGCAAAGGCAACGCTCGAAGAGTTCTGGAAAGAGAGACGCTGCTTAATGCCGCCAAGCAAAACCACCTGGAACATATGGCACTGCTGCATAAAGCACGTATTGACCTACTCCTTACCAATGGAACACTGCTTGAGGTATTGAACCTTGCCGCGCGCTAACCCATACCGACTGCTGTTGTTGGCACCCTGGCTGCTGGTTACTCCCATCCACGCCCAGGAAATGCCCCCAAGCCCTGAACCGTTAGCGTTGCAGCCCATGGTCACCTCACCCTATAAAAAACCTGAGGTTATTGAGGTACCCGCGGCTGATGATTCAGGCTTTGAAGGGATTGTGCATGCCCGCTATATGACCAGTATGGGTTTTCCCAGTACCGGCAAAATAATGGGTATTATCCATCGAGAGGGGGAGTCCGTAGAAAAGGATACACTGATTCTGCACCAAGACACCCAAGTGGAGTGGTTGGAGGTCAAACGCCGGGAGCTATTATGGAAGAGCAAAGCAGAACTCCAAGCAGCTCGTCAGCGCTTTAATGTGGCAAAAACCAAAAGGGCCACAGCCCGCCAACTGTTCAGCCAAGGTGGCTCCATAAGCCGTGAAGACAAAGAGAGTGCAGATCTGGAATATGATCTGGCCAAAACCGAGATCAAACGCCTAAAGACGATCGAGGCAAGAGAGAAGCTGGAGTATGAACTGGCTGTTGTCAACTTGGAACGACGCCGTATACGTGCGCCCTTTTCTGGCATTATCAGTCAGCTCAACACAGAGCTGGGCAGCAGTGTGGAGTCCAACCGAGCGGTGGTGCAACTGGTTGATCTAAGCCATTGTAACCTTGTGACCAACATTGAAGAACGCACCGCCCGCCTGCTTCGCAATGGTCAGCCCCTAACCGTGGCCTTAAACGATGGGATTGAGACCATTTATGTGCAAGGTCATGTACGCTTTATCGCCCCTGTTATTGATCCAGCCAGTGGTTTGATGGAGGTTAAAGTACGTTTTACCAACCCTAACAACCGCATTCGTCCGGGATCTTCCGGTCGTTTTTTTCTGCCTAAAGCAGCTGCCCCGATGGCACCATGAATGAGCCTTCTGCAACACTACCTACCCAAACCATGCCTCAACCGGCACTGAGCTTAAACGCTCTACGTCTCTTTGAAGGTCAGGCTCAACCCTTTTGGCAGCGCTTTCTAGAAGCGGTGCATCGGCTACACAGCCCGCCCTTTGTCATCATTCTGCAAAAAAAAGAGGAGGAGGAAACATGGTCTCCACTCATTTTGCACCCCAAAGAGGCAGCCCCCCAGCTCCCCACCCAGTTACCTGCCATCTTGGCGCTAACCGAGCAGATCGAAACCGAACAAGAAGGCGCGGTTCTCCAACACCCCACCGAGCAGGGGATCCTCCAGGGTCTTAACCTGGCCCGTCAGGAGAACACGCCTCATCTGGTCATGGTATTGGGCCCTATGGCAGAGGAGACCCTTCACAGTGCGTCCCTTGCGCTGTTAGCGGATATTCCTGCCCACTATCAGCGCAGTCGTCAACTCTCCCGTGCCCGTAAGGACATCACCCGTTTTGGGACGCTGCTGGATCTTCAGATCCTGCTCCATGAACAGGAAGGCTTTACCCACAGTGCCATCACCCTATGCAACGAACTGGCCTCACGGCTAGAGGTGGATCGGGTTGGTCTGGGGTGGATCACAGGTAATATGGTCAAGCTCAGGGCCATAAGCCATATGGAGCGGTTTGACCAAAAGCGTCAATCGGTGCAAAGCCTGGAAGCCGCCATGGAAGAGGTGCTGGACCTGGGGGAGGAGACGCTTTACCCCTTAGCCAGTGAACAGGCCCGCCCGCTTCCGGCGCATCAAAATTATGTGCAAAGCCAGCAAGCGGGACATCTGGTTGGTATTCCGCTGGATTTCCGTAAGCAACTCCTGGGTGTACTTATGTTGGAGCGTCGCGAACGCCCCTTTGAAGAGCATGAAGTATGGACCCTGCGTCTAATTGCCGACCATATCACCCCCCTGCTGGAACAACGCAGCCAACAAGATCGCTGGTTTGGTGCCAAGCTTGGTACCGGTCTGTTACGCATGGCCAGTTGGGTGCTGGGGCGTAAACAGATCAAGATTAAACTGGCCATGCTCACCATGGTTATGCTCATAGCCGGACTGTTCACCCCATGGACCTACCGTATTGAGGCCCCTTTTATTTTAAAATCTCAACAGGTATGGGTGCTTCCAGCTCCGTTTGATGGCTATATTGAGCAAGCCAAGGTTGAGCTTGGAGATGAGGTTAAAAAAGAGACCCCACTCTTAAGCCTGGACCAGCGTGAAATCTTATTGGAGGAGTCCTCCATTGAAGCCGAGATTGGACGCTATGGACGCGAGGCAGAAAAAGCACGGGCCAGCCGGGCCTTGGCTGACATGCGGGTTGCGCTGGCCATGCAAAAACAGGCCAAGGTCAAACTGAAACAGGTACGCACCCGCTTATACCAGGCCATTTTACGTGCCCCACTGGACGGCGTTATTGTACAAGGGGAGCTTAAGCAGAAAATTGGCGCCCCCGTCCGCAAAGGTGAAATGCTGGTTACGGTTGCAGGGTTGGAAGATCTGTATGCCACGTTAGATGTGGATGAACGTCAGATCCATGAACTAACGGGCCGGGAACTCAACCAGATCACAGGGGAACTGGCCTTTGTGGGTCGCCCCAATTTAAAATTTCCCTTCCACATCCGACGGATCAATCCGGTTGCGCAGGCCAAAGAGGGAAAAAACTTGTTTTTGGTGGAGGCTCAGCTCAAAGAACAGTCGGCCCCCTGGTTTAGACCTGGGATGAGCGGTATCGCTAAGATTGAAGTTGAAGAGCGCCCTCTCTACTGGGTTATTGGCCACCGTACACTGGCCTTTATGCGCCTGATGTTGTGGATCTAAGCGATGCTGACCACCCGTAAAACCTACAGTGAGTCCTGGCACCGCATTGCCAAAATCAAACTGGCCCTTCGCCCAACGGTTCAGGTCTCTAAACGACAGTTCCGCGGTGAACCTTGGTATCTGGTTCAGGACCCTTTTAGCAGTCAGTTTTTTCGGCTGCGCCCCAAAGCCTATGCCTTTATCCGTGACCTTACCCTAAAACAGACGGTAGAAGAGACTTGGCGAACCGCCCTGGAGCGTGACCCCGATGGCACACCCGGGCAAGAGGAAGCTCTGCAACTTCTCACCCAGCTCAACCAAGCCAACCTACTCTATTTTGACAGCACCGCTGACAGTGACCACCTGTATGAACGCCAAGCCCAGTATCGTGCCCGTATGCTTAAGGGGAAGATTATGGGTTTTTTGTTCATGCGCTTACCCCTATGGGACCCTGATCTTTTTCTTAATCAGCTCCAACCCCTTATTCATGCGCTGTTCAGCCGTATGGGGGCGCTCATATGGGTTCTGGTCATGGGGTTGGCTTTGAACACAGCGTTTGTCCATCAACAAGCTTTACTGGCCCAAGCTCAGGGTGTTTTGGCACCGGATAATTTAATTTTACTCTATTTAACCTTGGCAGGGGTTAAGACCCTACATGAAATGGGCCATGCCATGGCGTGTAAGCGCTTTGGTGGCGAGGTACATACCATGGGGGTAATCCTGCTGCTCTTTACCCCTATGCCCTATATGGATGCCACAGATAGCTGGCGTTTTGATAACCGCTGGCACCGGGTCTTAGTCGGCAGTGCGGGCATGCTGGTGGAGCTGTTTATTGCAGCATTGGCCACCCTGTTGTGGGCCTCATCCGCACCCGGTGTTATTCACAGCTTGGCCTACAACATTATGTTTATCGCTTCGGTCTCCACCCTGATTTTTAATGCCAACCCCCTACTCCGGTTTGATGGCTATTTTATCCTCTCAGACCTGGTGGATGTACCCAACCTATTTGCCAAAGCACGTAGTTACCTGATCTATTTGATCGAACGTTATATTCTATTGTTACCCAACCGGGAAAATCCATCCCAGAACCGCCGCGGCGCAGCTGGTCTCTTTAGCTACGGTGTGTTGAGCATGATCTACCGGTTGATTGTCTTTGGTGGAATTATTCTTTTTGTATCCGACAGCTACATGCTGTTTGGCATACTCATGGCCCTTTTTCTATTTGGAACATGGATATGGGGCTTATTGAGTAAGTTTGTCCGTTATCTTTGGAATGGAGCATCCCTGCACGGTTACCGTTTTCGTGCATTTGTCATTCTGGGACTCATGCTCACTGTGAGCAGCTTGGCTTTAGGCACCCTCCCCGCCCCCCATGAGCTACGCCTACCAGGGATTACACAAGCTCTGGACTACACGCCTGTCGTTAGTCAATCCGAAGGTCAACTGGTCGCTATTCATCCCACACCAGGCCGTCATGTGGATGTCGGTGCGCCCATACTACGCCTGGAGAATAAGGACCAAGCCCTTCAACTGGAATCTGCTCAGGGGCAATGGGAGCAAGTGACCGCGCTGGAAAAACGGGCAGGCGGTGTTGCTCAGGCCGATTTACAACCTGTACTACAGCGTAAAGCGGTTCTAAAAGCCATGATTGAGCATTTACAGGCGCGACATGCCGCTTTAGAACTGACGGCGCCAGAGCAAGGTCGCTGGCTACCAGCGGCTGAACTGGAAAGTTTGGGAAATTGGGTTCCACGAGGCATGGAGGTTGGACGCCTGCTTCAATCAGACCGTTACCGGTTTACCGCGGTACTGAACCAGGAAGAAGCATCTTTACTGTTCGCGCAAACGCCTACAGCCATTACGGTTCGGCTGCATGGCCGTGAAGCTCAGCAGCTTCAAACGGTTAATATGCAGATCATTCCCTATCAACGTGAAGAGCTGCCTTCAGCGGCACTGGGTTGGTTGGGGGGCGGAGATATTGCCATCTCTATGGATGACCAGGCCGGGTTAAAGAGCAGCGAGCCTTTTTTTCTTCTACAAGCTGACCTGGATCCAGAGCAGACGCATAACATTGGCCATGGGCACACCGGCATCATGCGCTTAGAGCTGATTAAAGAGCCCTTACTCAGCCAGTGGAAGCGCCGTTTAAGCCAGTTTTTACAACGACGCTATCAACTATGACGGCGCCCCCCAGCCATACCTACCCCATGTTTGCCGCCTCCCCCCCTACGGTGGCCACCACGTGTGCGGTACAACTGCTGGAAGCCACCAAACAGAAACTGGGCCAAGATCCAGATGTTCTACTGGAAGCTTTTACGGCTTGGCAACAGGCACCACAACCCGCTGCGGGTGATCATCAACAGGCTCAGCAACAGTGGCTATCAGGTGCGGCTCTGCTGTTTGCACTGGTCAGCCAAACGGCTGAAGTATCTATGACCTTACAGAGTGCAGAGGCTTTAATTGCTGTTCAGCAAGGCAAGATCGTCCTTTGGCCAGAACGTATGCAGCATGCACTTATTGCGGTATTACATGGGGTCCTTTTGCAACGACAGGACTATACGGTTTACCTTCTTCTGCGCAATGATGCTGAAGCTCAATCCCTATTACACGCACTACACCCCTTACTGAGCAAGCTGACCATCCCCCTTGCCCATGTGGCCGAAACCAGCACCCTTGATGAACGTCGACAGGCCCATAAGCAAGCCATTGTCTTGACCACAACCACCCAATTAATGAACGACCATCTACATGATCGTTTTCAAACCCGCGGGCTTATAGCTCAAACGCAGCGCCGCCGCTTGCGCTATCTGTTAGGCAAACAAGAAGAGACCCTACTACGCCCTTTGCTACAGTGTGCCCTGGTCTTGCTGGATGCCGACCATCTGTTACTGGATGAAGCGACAACCCCCCATATGCTTTCTGTACCGGCTAAGAACGATACCTTTTTAGAAGCCCTGCAAACCATGCATAATCTCGCCCGCGAGCTTAAGCTGGACCAAGATTATCTCTGTAACCACAAGCATCTATCAATCGCCTTAACCCCTAAAGGGCAGAGCCATTTTGAGCAACTGGTAACGTTGCTGCCTGGGATTTGGCAGGGTCCTCAACGAGGCCTTGAACTGCTTAATTATGTTTTAAAAGCCCGTCATTTTTTTGAGCGTGGGCAGACCCATAGTGTGGATGAAGCCTCCCTTCAACTTCTGGATCCTTTTACCCAACGTCCTGTACCTCAACGCATGTTGGAGCTGGGGCTTCACCAGGCGTTAGAGATCCGAGAAGGGTTACCACCAACCCCGCCCTCAGAAACCTTGGCGAGACTCAACTTCTCCCATTTTCTATCAGGCTTTCCGCAGGTTTCCGGGCTCTGTGCTACGGCCCAAAATGAGACATCCTTTATTCCTAGCTTCTACCACTACCCCGTACAAACCATTGCGCCCGTTGTGTGGCCGACCATTCACCACCTCAGCACAGGTCGTCTACAGCGGGCATGTGAGCAGATCCTAAAACAGGCACATCGGCCACATTTTTGGGTTGGACGCAGCCTTCCCCTTTTACAGACCGTTAAAGATCTGTTAACGGATCAAAACATACCACTCTGCAGCCTGTTTGATACAAATGGGGCAGATACCGAAGATCAGATATATCCCATATTACTGACAGAGCAGCAGTGGTTAAATTTAGCTCCTGAACTACTCTCTGCCCATTCAGCCCCGGCTCATGTTCTCTATTTAGAACCCATGGAAAACCGGCGCCAATGGTTTCATATGCTCGCCCCCCTGCAGGACCATGCCACAGATGCCACCATAACCCTTCTACTCTCTCCTCAAGCCGCCCTATTTAAGCAGTACCTGCCCAATGCTATATACCAAAGTTTACAGCTGTTAAGCCCTCTTCCCATCCCAGGATATACTTGGCTGATGAAAGGCTTGACCTGGGTGGCACAACAGCGCGCCAAAAAAATCCGTTACCTGCAACTTCAGGCCATTCAACAGAGCCATACGCATCAGCTTAAATCTCTTGGTTTTGGCTCATCCGTACACAACCAAAGCTAACCACAGGAGCCTGACCATTTCCGGTACAACAGACCACCCTGGCTTAAGCAAGGCCTTGTGTTATACACACGTGGTGCTACTAAAATTTTTAAGTGCTTTACTGAAAACCCCACACAACCTAATCTTTAATTTTACACATATCATTTTTTTTGTCGGTATAGCAATCTCAGATCATGCAATTTATTCTGCCTTCATCTATACTTAAAAAGATCACCTTCAACGCTTCCAAATATACTGGCTTTTTAAGCGGGAGAACCATGCATGCCCCCCTTAATAATAGATGAATGTGCGTTCTCTACGCTTGTGGTGATGTAAAATGATCGAGAGGCATGGCTATGAATGATCATAAAAAAATAAACATCATCATTGTCAGTCATGAGCAACCAACCCAGCACGTGCTCCATAACTGTCTTGCTGAGCAGGGCTTTATGGTAGATCTGGTGCAAGCTTCTACGGCCTTTCATCAACAGCTAAAGACTGAAAACTATCACATCGCTGTGCTTGATCTGACACAACCCAGTCAAAACGGAACAAGCTTGATACGCGACTTACGTCAAAAGCCCATGCTGGGTATTGTCATGCTCACCACATCGCAAGCGGATCAGGATCGGATTGAAGGCTACCACTGTGGTGCGGATCTGGTTTTTTCCAAACCTATTCATTGCACGGAAGTCTCTGCAGCCATTTATAATCTGGCCCAACGGTGTCAGGAAAAAGCCCCCTCCAACATACCCGCGAAGAGCAACTGGCGCCTGAACCTTGCGGATTGGCACCTGATTACCGCCTCAGGTATTGTCATTAAGCTGACCTCCAAAGAGATGGGCGTTGTCGACCTGCTCTCCAAAACACCAGGTCAGCCCATTCCGCGTGCCATGCTTTTAGAGAAGCTGAATTACAAGCATGATGAATATGGTAACCGCAACCTAGACGCACTGATTGGCCGACTTCGCACCAAGATATTTAAGAACGCCGGTGAAGAGGCGCCAATCCGTACCGTTTATGCCATCGGCTTTGCCTTTTCACACCGTATTGATCGCATCTGATCACGCCCACAAAACCACGAACAAGCCACAAGATACACCTTATATCATCAACTATAGTCATGCATAAAAACAGGGGTGAAAATAGGCCATCTTACGTTAGAGGGCAACCTATGCCTTCAATCCCCTCTTTTCAGGCCTGGTCAAGAGATCGATTCAAAAAGGGCTTGGGCTGGTGCCCGCTATTTTCAACATGAGTCTTGTTTAGAGTCGAAGGGCACATCATCCGGATGTTGATGATTCTTCAAAGCCAAATAGACCCGATGGTAGGCCTCTGCAATGTGATGAATATCAAAGTGCTGCTCCATACGTTCACGCGCAGCTTGACCCAGCCTGGAGCGTTCACTATGGGATAAAGTCATCATCTGCTCCATGGCTGCGCTAAGGGCATCAACATCCTTGGTTGGTACGATTATACCGGTTTGGCCAACCACATGGGCACTGTCGCCAGAGTCGGTTGCAACACATGGCACCCCGCAACACATCGCCTCACCAAGAAAGTTAGGAAAGCCCTCCCCTTTACAGGAAGCTAAGACGGCGACATCCAGACCCGACATCCATTGCGCCACATCAGTCACCTCCCCCAGTGTCGTCACCTTCTCCTGCACCCCCCATTCTTCAATACGCTTGGCCAGATGAGGATCATCAATATCCCGTCCGACCAACAGCAGATGCGCAGAAGGTTGTTTTTTAACCAACTGGGCAAAAGCTTGCAGTAAAACGGGATAATCTTTAGAAGGGTGGTATCGTGCAAAGCAGCCGAATATTGACTGTTCGGCAGAGAGATTTAACCTGAGCTTCAGCGCCCTATTGGCATCAGGATCTGGTGAGAGACGATCCAGCTCAAAACCATTGGGAATGTAGTGCCACCAACCTGGCACAAACCCCCGCGCCGTGAGTTGACGCCGCCCCTCTTGGGCATTGTGTAGCATGCCATCCAGCCGTGCGGACAAAAAACGGTTCATATGCAGTAAGATAAGATCCTGCATACCCAAGGTTTGCCGGTTAGGGGCGGAACTGCGCAGGTTGGAAATAAGTTGAGGAATGCCGGTAAAAGGACGTGTGATCAAGCTTAAAAAGTCAGAAACAAACAACCAACTGACCACAACATCTGCCCGGTTATGGCGGAAAAAACGAATGAATTTCCATAGCAGAGCCGGTGTTGGGCGGCTCATGCGTAAATAGTGAACGGTAATTCCCTTCTTCTGCAACAAATGACCAATGGTATCTTCTTGCCCCAAACATAAAACCGACTGTTCAAACCGGTCATCGGCCTGACCCGCGACCAGAACCTTAAAGAGCATCCACTGACTGCCCCCTGTATTAAGTTTGGGTATAATATGTATAATTTTCATGGGTATTCACGGCGCTTTCTCTGCATATCAAAATCCATTCCCTACGCAACTTACCCTATTCCTATCCGCGCAACAATACAGGTGTGTGACCACAAGCTCGCGGGTACACCCTCATTCCCGATTAAGACACCCAATTCCTACTCCCGCCTTTGTCGGTACCCGGCCGATCAACCACACCATGACAGAGCAGATCATAGAAACCAGCAACGTTCAGGTTGTAGGCTCAACCCTAAGCAGATCACAGACTTTGCTCTAAGTATGACCGACTGAAAGATCCCCCCCCCCTTGTGAGATGCAAGCTCCTGCATAAAAGCCACACCTAAAAAGCTTGTGACCAAAGAGGTCTACCCACCGACTAAATGGCCTGAACCGGCAACCATCCTTACGCTACCCAGGCAGCATTATGAAAAAAACGTGTGTTCTTAGAGGGCATTGCATCAGCCCGAGGAAAAGAACAGAGAGACTTTCATCCCTTGGCCTCCTGATCTACGATGAGCCATGCTTGCCATTTACGGCTCAGGTATGGCTCCACCATAAGGACACCCCCCATGCACAACCAAAAACCCCGTCTACTCTGCCTAGTCCCCGCAGACTATGCTGTACTTAAAGAAAAAGGGGTGGACCATATTATTTTAGAACGGGATGAAAACGGCTTTTTTGAACGGGTGATCTCTGTACACCCTTACGCCTACCGTAACCGCTGTATTGATCTTAACACCATTCACCGTGTCTACGATTTTGGGATCGACTGGCTCAACGGTAGCCGTTCAAAAGCTTTGCGCCATCTACTGGCCCCTTTTCATCTGCTTCGCACACTCTTTCGCATTCATCGTTTAATCCGTCAGGAGCGTATCGACATCATCCGCTCCAACGATCCGTTTCTTTGTGGTTTATTGGGCTTGGCCCTAAAACGTCTTAATCCTCATGTTAAACTATGCATGACCATCCACTCGGACTATCGGCATCAGGCATCGTTAGATACTAAGAATGCCCTGCCGCGCATTTTTGGCAGCCGTGATAGCCTGGCTTGGTGGATGGAATCCTTTACCATTCGTCGCTACCCGTGGGTTTTTCCCATACGACAACACTTGATTGATGATTATAAAAAACTGGGTTTTTCTGATACCAGGATGGCGGTTTTTCCCCATGGCATGGATTTTCATGAGATTGATGCCATCTCTAAGGAGCCGATTGAAACATTTCTTCCAACCAACCGGCCCAAGCATCTCCTCTCTTTTGTTGGACGCTTTGTCAAAGACAACCATATTTATGGCTGTTTGGACATCGCCCGGAAAATTGCTGAAACACGGGATGATTTCTTGCTTGTCATGCTTGGTGAAGGCTTGGAGTGGGAAAGCGTCCGTCAAACGGTTGCGCAAGACCCAATTTTACAAAAGCATGTGCTTTTGTGCGGTTTTCAACCCAATATATTGGCGCTCTCTCTACGTAAAGCCGCCAGTGTTAACCTAAGCTTGGTTGGGGGCTTTAGCCTGATTGAAGCCTGTGCCTCAGGCCGGCCTGTCATCGCTTATGATGTGCAGTGGCATAAAGAGTTGATCGAAGATGGTGTGACCGGACGCTTATTCCCCGAAGGTGCTGTCGATCAAGTGGCCCAAGCTGTCATAGAACTGTTGGATGACCCTAAACAGGCCGATAGATTAGGAAAACATGGGCGTGAGCGGGCCATTTATAACCATGAAATAAACCATGTGCATACCCAAAAAACCAGCCTGTTCCAACGGGTTTTAGACACCCCTTAACCCCATAAACCTCTTATGGATAAGGCAACCATGCCACTATCACTGATTATACTGTTTGCTCTCGGCTTTGTTGTACTGCGCATACTCCCCTTTTGGCATGTTCGCCATAGTGGCTGCGACGCCTACTATTTTTTGCAGTGCAGCCAAGTTTATCGCCAACAAAAAAAAGCCCTCATCACGTTACCAAACATCTACTTATTAGAGCTGGATGAGCAGTGGTACCCCCCAGGATTTAGTATTTTTTTAGGTTTTTTCCCTGCAAGAGTTGTGAACCATTACTACTGGCTTCTTAGCACCCTGCTTGATCTGCCTATTGCCTTAGGCATTGCAAGCCTGCTTTACACAACCAGCGGGCCCACCGCAGCCATGGTAGGCCTGTTACTCTATGCCACCATTGGCTCTACGGTTATGGAGTATGCAAACCTGACCTCACGCCCTTTGGGGGTGTTACTCTTTTTTATGGTTTTAATCGGGCTTGTACTGGCACTACAGCAGGGGTTATGGATCGGTATTCTGGTGGCCTCTACGGGGGTCATGCTGCTTATTTTTACCCATAAATTAACCTTACAGCTGGTCTTTTTCCTGCTCCCCTTTATGGCTTTAACCCAGGCGGATCTACGTTATCTCCTGCCCCTACCTTTGGGCTATGGCTTGGCGTTGCTGCTGCACAAAGAGCTGGTGATCAAAATTATCCGTGCCCACCACGATATTGTGACTTTTTGGCTGCGGAACATTAATCTACTTAAAGCCCACGCTGTTCAGGATTCGCCTATTTACGGCACCCCCAAAGACCACCAGGAAAACTTCCACCATGTCTTTAAACGATTAATGGTCCGCATGTTTGCGTATAACCCATGGATCTTGGCCTTGGTACTGCTGGCCTGGATACCCCAGCAAACCTATACCCCGCTTTTATTGAGCTTGGTAACGGGGATCTATCTTTGGGCTTTTTTGACGATTTTCATCAAGTCTTTACGGGGGTTTGGTGAAGGGACCAAATATATCAAATATGCACTGCCCCTAAACTTGGTTCTGGTGGCAGAACTGCTCTTCTCTATCCCAACCTGGACATGGCCGACCCAACTGCTCATCGGTAGTATTACCCTTATCCATTTGGTTCTTTATGGGCAAATCATCCGGCAGTTCATGCAGAGCCGAACCGATGCCAGTGGGGCATTAACACCGGCCATGCAGAAGGTGATTGAACATCTACGCAGCGCCCCACACGCACGAACCATGTGCCTACCCTGCCATATGTCTGATTTACTGGCCTATCATACCGAGAAGCCGGTGTTATGGGGCACCCATGGTTATGGGTTCAAAAAGGCTGAGGCTTTTTTTCCGGTTCTTCGGCACTCTGTCAATCAGTTGATGGAGACCTACCAACTAACCCACCTGTTGATCGATAAAAGCTACACCTCAACCGAGGAACTACAGATAACAGGCCAGGTGGTGGTGGATATGGACAACCTTCAACTCTTGGCCTTTGAGCGCCCCAATAGCCAAGAGCCTAAACCGGTTTGATCTCAATAATTTTTTGCGGGGGTTTAGGGGGGGTTGGGCTGATTTCAAAACTGTTATCCGACTGATAGTTAGCCTGAACCAGCAGGGGAATACCAAAGCCACTACAGAGTTTACAAATCTCCACCTGCCCCTGAGCTTGGGTAATTTGCCGACGGAAGGCAACCATCTTATCCCCATTCCAGATCTCAGGCAGGGTCTGTTCCAACAGGTTACCTGTGCCATGGTGGCCGTGGGCATCCCGACAACAGGGGATAACCTCTCCATCCCAGTTAACCAGTGTACTGGTCCAGACCCAGGTACATTCATTATCTGGAAGTGACGAAGGGGTTAAAACACCCTGATTAAATTTGCTTTTGTCATAGATCCAATACTCTGGGCTTTCCGTCAAAAACTGCTTGCCCTCTTCCACATTTCGTACGCAGGGTTTCACCACCTGCACCAGCTCAACGCCAGATTCCGCAGCCCACTTTTTAAACAGTGGCACTTCATGTTCATTGTGTTTCATCACAATAAACCCCGCCTCAATTTCCACGGGGCTACCAAGCTCTCGGTTTAATTTGACCAAGGCATAGAGTTTTTCCAGGGTTTTGGACAGATCCCCTTTAACCCGGTAGACCTCATGGCTCTCTTGCGTCATCCCACCGATTTGAAAGCTGATACGGTTAATGCCAGAGTTCATCAGCGCTTGCGGATCAACCCGCTCACCATTGGTACAGGTCTCTACATACATACCCTTTTGGCGGGCATAGTGGATCATTTCATAGGCATAGGGGTTAAGAAAGGGCTCCCCCATGAAGTAGAACATTAAACTTTGGCTGTAAGGAGATACCTTATCGATAATCTCTTTAAAATCCTCTAAAGACATCATGCCAGAGGGTCGTTCCATGGAGTGGTTGCCTGTTTCACACACCGGGCAACGTAAATTACACACATTGGTGGGCTCAATAGAGATATGACACGGCATGAGCAAGGGCTTGGTTACTTTGGCTTTGGCCATTAACGTATTATAGACCAGCGCATGCCAACCACGGGGACGTTGCCACAGTAATTTGCTACCCCAACGTGCAATTTTCACCATCCGTTGCAACATCATCCACTCCCATCCAAGCCTTCAAAGTCCAGCCTTGTCATCCGAGACATCCAGTCAGATGATACGTAAAGCACCCAACAATGCCCAGGCATCCTGTCATCTAAGTTTTCACCCCTGATGAGCGTTACACCATCTCATCCATCAAGCTTGCCACCTTAGAGTCAGAAATCATGCCATAAGTTCGTGCATACGTCCTCTAAACCAAGGGGAAAAAAGGATAAGAACACGAACTTTAGACCACAGAAAAAAGAAGATCACCCCTGGTGTAACCATGATGGACCTTTCACACAAACCAACCGATATGGTACCCATACAGCATAGAGGTTCCCACGAGATAGAACCTTCCCCCCCCCTTCTGCAGCAGCAAGACCCTGCTTGGAGAGAACATGTGAACCTGTTCGCAACCTTTTTTCGACTCTTCAAGCTACAAATGGTGGTGGTCTTTCTCAGCCTAATTGTCATGTATCTTGTGGGTAAATTTGTGGCGCCTGAGATCTATGCCACCTACCAGCTTTTTCTCTCTTTTCTTACCACAGCCATTGCTTTAGGAATGAGCTGGACCCATGAAGCGTTTGTGCGTCAAGCCCGAGAAGAGCTACAAAACCACAACAGTATGGCAACCAGTGCAGGTAGTTTTCTGTTTTTAAGAGGCCTTTTTTTTGCTGCCATTATCTTAGTTGGGCTCATCGTTAATCACCACTTCAACCTCTTAGGTGACAATCACCTTTTTGGACTCTTTTTCCTCATCATCGCCTTTTCCATTGTGGTCCTGGCTGATGGCTATAACTACCTGCTCATTGCCCAATCTTATTTTACAGGCAACATCCTGATCAAAGTCTTTGTTTCGGCAAACCTACTGTTTGTCTTAGTAACCCATGTCCTATTGGACACTCCCCTTAATTGGAGCTATTTTGCCTACGCCTATCTGGCAGGATATGGCATGGCCATTGGTCTCTTTATAGCGCGGCTGGTACAACGAAAAACCACAACTTTTCACATCGCCAAACCCCGCATGATGGCTATGATCCATTATGGATGGAGCACCCCTTTTGGTATTATTGGTGGGGTTATTTTTAATTGGATCGACCTTTGGTCCATCTCCTACCTATTGGATCTAAAACAGGCTGGTATCTATATTTTTGCCTACCTACTTATTAATTTTGCCTATTTTATCCTCACCCCGTTATCAAATATGCTGACCGTGCGGTTTATGGATGTTGGTATCCGTCAAGATCGAGAGCACATTCGTCTCTACAGCCAACGGGCGACGACGCTTTTATTAATAAGTTTTGCGCTGCTACCACTTTTGCAGGTTGCCGTCACCACACTCTTCCCTCTGTTGGGGTTATCCCAATATGCGGGGGCTGAAATTGTCCTGGTTCTGTTGCTTATTGGCACCTGCATTCAAATGGGGATTATTCTCTTTGGAAACATATGGAAATCCGATGCAAAGCTGGTCCCCCTGAGCACTGTTTTTTCTATTCTCTCAGCTTTAGTCAACTTTGCAGGTAACGCCTTACTTATTCCCATTTACGGCATTAAAGGGGCTGCTCTGGCCACCTTACTGGCCTTGGCGTGGAACTTCACAACCCGTATCTGGATGGCAGAGCGTTTTTACGGTGGACAACTCTTTGCGAAAAAGCTCTATCTTCTTATACCAACCTTCTCTGTTCTCGCCTGCTGGATCAACCTAAGCGGAGCCAGTTTAAGCAACTTTCTTTTATCTCTGGCTCTAACGACCGTCATGCTGCTGCTGTTCCGTTGGGATGGCATGCTGGTTTCACTACAAGAAATTTATGACATCATCACCCACGGAAAAGCCCCTTGGCTCCAGAACCCACGTTGGGTGGCTTTTCTCAACTGGCTTTCTAAGCCCAAAACAACCTCGTAAGTCTCTATGTAACCGAAACGATAGAGAACACACCCTGCACAGCACCCCTGTCATCATTAAAAAACAAAATCATGCCGCAGGTGGACCATCCACATTGATAGAAATATGGAGTACCATAGCCCCGTCAAGAGAAGCGTACCGTAGGGTATATTTGCCCCCTAACGGCTCATCTCTCGGTCAATGAACGGTCATACCTGCCCTGATTGTTCAGTTCACTCGATTTTTTTTTGAGGCATACGATGCAACAGAACAGTGCACAACCCGTTAAGACACTACTTGTTGGTGCCGGTTACTGGGGTAAGAACTTAGCCCGTGTCCTTCATGAAAAAGGCTGCCTTGCGGCCATTTGTGACCCTGATCATGCGGGCATGGCGGGCAAGCTGGCCGGAGAGTACCAAGTTCCACTGTTTGCCACTCTCTCTGAAAGCCTGGCTGCGCTGGATATTAAAGCCATGGTCATTGCCTCCCCTGCCGTAACCCATTACCAACTGGTGAAGCAGGCGCTTGAAGCGGGCTTGGATGTCTTTGTGGAAAAGCCACTGGCTCTGAAGGAAGAGAACGCCAAAGAGCTGTCCCAGTTGGCCGATGATAAGGGGCGCATCTTAATGGTGGGGCACCTGTTGCAGTACCACCCGGTTTACCTGAAGCTTAAAGAGGTTCTACAAAAAGGGGACCTGGGTAAGCTGCGCTATATCTACTCCAACCGCTTAAATATGGGCAAACTGCGCAGTGAAGAGAATGTCCTGTGGAGCTTTGCCCCGCACGATATCTCCATGATCCTGGATCTGGTTGGGGAAGAGCCCTGCGATGTCAGTTGCCAAGGCCACTCATTTGTCAGTGAAGATGTGGCCGACATTACCCTGACCCACCTTCAATTCACTTCCGGGGTGCGCAGCCATATTTTTGTCTCCTGGCTACACCCGTTTAAGGAGCAGAAGCTGGTGGTGGTCTGTGAAGAGGGCATGCTGGTCTTTAATGACACCTTAAGCTGGGATGAAAAACTACAACTCTACCGTCATAAAGTGAATTGGGATAACGGTGTACCTGTTGCTGAAAAAGGGACTGGGGAGCTTATTCCTGTCACCCAAGATGAACCTTTGGGCTTGGAGCTTTCCCACTTTCACCACTGCGTCACCACCCGAACCACGCCCCGTACAGACGGCTGGGAAGGCACCCGTGTTTTAAGTGTGCTCAACCGCGCTCAAAAAGAGATCGCCCGCCCCGCCCCTGCGCCGACCAGCAACAGCGAATACTTTGCGCACGAAACCGCTGCGGTAGATGCCAATGTACAGATTGGCGCGGGTTCAAAGATCTGGCACTTCTCCCACGTGCTGTCAGGTACAACCATTGGTAAAGACTGTATTATCGGTCAAAACGCCATGCTTGGACCAGATGTCACCATAGGGGATGGCTGCAAGGTCCAGAACAATGTCTCTCTTTACAACAAGGTAACCCTGGAGAAACATGTTTTTTGTGGGCCTAGCTGTGTCTTTACCAATGTGATGACCCCTCGGGCCCACATTAACCGCAAAGATGAATTCTCGCCAACCCTGGTTAAAGAGGGGGCCACCATTGGTGCCAATGCCACCATTATTTGCGGCAACACCATCGGTCGTTACGCCATGATTGGTGCGGGCGCTGTGGTGACCAAGAGTGTACCCGATCATGCACTGGTTGTGGGTAACCCTGCGAAGCAGATGGGCTGGGTCAGTGAGAGCGGTGAGCGCATGGGAGAAGATCTTATCTGCCCTCGGACCGGTCTGGCTTATGAAGAGACCGCCGGCGGGCTACGCCGCAAACCTATGATGGATGCTGAAGGACTGACGGAATAGCCTTTTTCCTCTGACATACCTAGGTACGTAACGGTATAGACTCTGTGCTGTTACGTACCTACCTGCGCCACCCCCTTTAAAAAATCATGCCCCCGCCCATTTCTGCACGATTCTTGAAACAGATCCCATTCCAGGATTATCGATGGGTATGGAAGGTTAGCTCTTGAACCAACCACCATTCCCACGCATCCTTATGCCAATCGGTTGATTGATTGATCCCATTTACAGGGCAAGGAGTGACACATGGATCTCAAGGATAAGCGGCTACTGCTCATTGGTGGCGCCGGTCTCATCGGTTCCCACACTGTGGATGAACTGTTGAAGGAGGATGTTGCTGAGGTCCGGATTTTCGACAATTTCTCCCGTGGTCATGAAGATAACCTTGCCGATGCCTTTGGCGACTCCAGAGTCAATATTTTCCCCTTGGGGGGGGAATTAATGCAGCGGGATATCCTAGATGCCGCCATGAAGGATATTGATGGGGTCTTTCACTTTGCCGCAATGTGGCTGCTGCACTGCTACGACTACCCCCGTTCGGCTTTTGAGGTCAACATTGGTGGCACCTTTAATGTGCTGGAAGCCATGGTCAATAATGGCGTCAAACGCTTGGTATTCTCCTCCTCCGCCTCGGTCTATGGGGATGCGGTGGAAGAGCCTATGGTTGAGGACCATGTCTACAACAATAAGACCTTCTATGGCGCTACCAAAATTGCTGGGGAACATATGGCCCGTTCCCTCTACCATCGTTATCAAGGTACGGATCAGCATTTTGATTATGTTGGCCTGCGCTATATGAACGTCTATGGACCCCGGCAGGATTACCATGGGGCCTACATTGCGGTGATCATGAAAATTCTGGACCGCCTGGACCAAGGTCTGCCCCCGGTTGTGTATGGTGATGGCACACAAGCCTATGACTTTATTTACGTTGCCGATTGTGGTCGCGCCAACGTTTGCGCCATGAAATCAGACAGCACCGACGCCTTCTATAATGTCGGTACCGGCATCCGCACGACCATTAAAGAGCTGGCTGAGATGATCCTGGAGGTCTACGGTTCTGACCAGAAGATCCACTACGAGCCTGCTGGACAAACCTTTGTAAAAAATCGTATTGGCTGCCCCATCAAAGCCCGTAAAGAGCTAGACTTTGAAGCCCGCACAGAGCTGCGGCAAGGTTTAGAAAAACTGATCGAATGGCGCGGCAGCCATATACGTGAAGTAGAAAGACGCCGTAAGGAAGGGGCATAAACCTTGAGCAACCAACGCAACATCCCAATCTCTCTCCCCTTAACCGGAGAGGAAGAGTGGCAAGCGCTCCGAGACCCTGTGTTCTCAGGTTGGTTAACACAAGGCCCCAAGGTCAACGCCTTTGAACAGGCCTTTGCCAAACGCCACCAGGTTAAGCATGCCATTGCCACCACCAGTTGCACCACGGGTCTGCATTTGGTTTTAGCTGCTATGGGTATTGGCCCTGGGGATGAGGTGCTTGTTCCAGCCTTTACCTGGGTCGCTACAGCCAATGTGGTCATGCACTGTGGGGCGACACCAGTTTTTGTGGATGTGGACCCAGTCACATTTAACGTGGACCCCAAGGATGTAGCGGCCAAGCTTACAGATCGCGTCAAAGCGCTTATACCTGTGCATCTTTTTGGCCTCTGTGCGGATATGGATGCCCTTGCGCAAGCCGCTCCGGGTATTCCCATGATCGAGGATGCCGCCTGTGCCACAGGTGCAACCTACAAAGGGACCTATGCGGGGGGGTTAGGGCTGGCTGGTGCCTTCTCCTTCCATCCTCGCAAGGCGATTACCACAGGTGAAGGGGGCATGGTTACCACCAATGATGATGCCTTAGCAGAGACCATGGTTACCCTGCGTAACCATGGTGCCAGCATCTCTGAAGAGCAGCGCCACCATGGTCCAAAGCCCTTTATCTTGCCAGACTTTAACCTGCTGGGGTTTAACTACCGCATGACAGACCTGCAGGGTGCTGTCGGACTGGCCCAGATGGACAAGCTGGACCGCATACTGGAAGAACGCAACCAGTGGGCCGCTTACTATCAGGAAGCACTGGCTGACATAAGCTGGCTTAAACTACCTCAAGTCACCACAGATATGCAGCATGGCTGGCAATCCTACGTAACCTTTGTGGATCCTGAAAAAGCCCCAGCTGAGCGCAACGAGCTGATGATGCAACTGCAAGAGAAGGGGATCAGCACCCGCCCCGGCACCCACGCGGTGCATATGCTTGATGTGTATCGTGAACGTTTTGGGTTAAAACCCCATGATTTTCCTGGTGCCTTGGCCTGTGATCAGCACACCATGGCCATACCTTTGCACAATCAAATGGTCCAAGCAGATTATGAGTATGTGGTGGCAGCCCTTAAAGCTCTCTAGCCTGCAACCGTCATTTGAACATCTGCGGGATAGGAACAAAAAGGCTGCACACCAAAAAAGATGATCGTAAACCTTGTGACATCTGGGCTGTGCTGCCAGGGTGACATCTATTAAAGTGCGCAGACCAAACCCCCAACAAGACCAAGCTTAAAAGCCGCAATAAGCTTGGCCCTTACAAGCCAATAACCGGCTTAGGCTTAGATGGAAACAGGTGAATTATGTGTGGTATTGCGGGGGTTCTGGACCTTACAGGCAACCCAACTTCAGAGACCATTGTGCGCAACATGGCCCGAGCCATCGCCCACCGGGGTCCTGATGGTGAGGGTATCTATGTTGCAGGTCCCATTGGTCTGGGCCACCGTCGCTTGGCCATTATTGACCCTACGCCCGCTGGCCACCAACCCATGGTCACCAAAGATGGCCGCTACTATCTAATTTATAATGGCGAAATTTATAATTTTTCAGCGCTGCGTATTGAGCTGGAGAGTTTAGGTCACACCTTTCACTCCCAAACCGATACAGAAGTGGTCCTACAGGCCTTTGCCCAGTGGGGGGCGGCCTGCGTGGATCGCTTTAATGGCATGTTTGCTTTGGCCATTTGGGATCAAAGAGAGAAATCACTCTTTTTGGCCAGAGACCGTTATGGTATCAAACCGCTTTATTATACGGTCAACAAAGGCAAACTGCTGTTTGGGTCCGAGATCAAAGCGATCCGAGCCCACCCCGACACACCATCGGGGATGAACCAACAAGGTCTGGTTGAGTATTTTACTTTTCAAAACTTTTTTGCCGAACAGACTCTTTTTAAAGATATTCAACTTCTGCCTCCAGGCAGCCATATGACCGTTAACCTGGATAACCCAGAAAAAATCATCACAACCCGCTACTGGGACTACTGCTTTCAAGAGCCTCAATCCAGACTCAGTGAAGCGGAGTATCTGGAACAGTTTGATTTTCTATTTCAGCAGGCGGTCAATCGCCAACTGGTGGCGGATGTTGATGTTGGAGCCTACCTAAGCGGAGGGGTGGACTCAGGCTCCATTACCGCCATTGCAGCCAAACAGCTTAAACAGATGCGCACCTTTACCTGCGGGTTTGATCTACACTCCGCTTCGGGTATTGAGCTGGGGTTTGATGAACGGGCCACGGCAGAGCACATGTCCTATCTGTTCCAGACAGAACAGTATGAGGTTGTGCTCAAAGCTGGGGATATGGAGCGTTGCCTGGAGGATCTGGTTTGGCATTTGGAAGAGCCCAGAGTTGGCCAAAGCTACCCCAACTACTACGTCTCCCGCCTTGCCTCAAAATTCAATAAAGTGGTGCTGGGGGGCACCGGTGGCGATGAACTTTTTGGGGGGTACCCTTGGCGCTACTACCGTGCGGTTGTTAACCAGGATTTTGATCACTATGTGGCCAAATACTATGAGTTTTGGCAACGCATGGTCAGCTCAGATCAAATGTCTACCTTCTATAGCCCGATCTGGAACCAAGTTAAGCACTATAACCCTCAAAATACCTTTAAAGATATCTTTCAGGAGCATTTTAAAGATCTGCGCAAGCCTGAGGACTATGTTAACCACTCCCTGTACCTAGAGGCTAAAACCTTTTTGCATGGCCTTTTGACCGTTGAAGATAAACTGAGCATGGCCCACGGCCTAGAGATGCGTGTCCCCTTTATGGATAATGATCTGGTCGATTTTGCCATGCAGGTACCCGTCAGCATGAAACTGGGCAACCTTCAACAGGTGGTGCGACTGAACGAAAACGATCCAGGCAACAAGATCCAACGCAACTTCCAAAAAACCAAAGATGGCAAGCTGCTCCTGCGCAAGGCCATGCAACGTTATGTACCTGAAGAGGTTGCGCAAGCTGTTAAAAAAGGATTTTCGGCCCCAGATGCCAGCTGGTTCCAGGGAGAGAGCATTGAGTATGTCAAACAGAGCTTGATGACAGGAAAGTCACCTATTTTTGACTATCTGGACCGGACCATGGTCGAAGCCAAGGTCATGGAGCACCTGGATGGTAAACGTAATAACCGCCTACTGGTTTGGTCTCTGATCTATGTTGATCTGTGGCTCAAACGCTTCACCTAATAAAAGAGTGCCCAAACAGCCAGCTCGAAACATAAAGACCACCGATCGCACAGAGAGCTGTGCCGAAGCTTGAAACAGCGGACCTATTTTAAGACACACAAAAATATAAAGCGTTAACAGAGCATTACCCGCACTTCCCCCCACCCCAACGACAGTACAACCAGCCTAAACCATCGGCTTACCCCCCCTAAAAAGTAGCTGTCGCATCGACACCCGCTCTTGGTATACACGGTGTCTCTATACAAGGTTTTTCATCACGTAGGAAAGACCACACCCTGACTTTCCCACTGCGTGTATCCATGCTACCATCTTGCAAATTCTAAGTTATGGTTCATACGGCCTGGAATTTGCGATATTTCAGCGAGTCTTTAATCTTATCAGTGACCGTAGTTTGCCAAACCACCCTTTGGCAATGAAGAGGGGCGTATATTTCATGAGCACCGTTGTGATCATCGGAGGAGGTCCCTCTGGACTGGCTGCCGCCCAGGAAGTACAAAAACGTGGCGGTCAGCCGGTGGTATTGGAACGTCTGGATATTCCTGGCGGGCTCTCACGAACCCTGCGCCATGATGACTGCCGATACGACATTGGACCACACCGCTTTTTTACGCGGAATCAAGAGGTCCACCAGCTTTTTGTGGATATGGGGGGTGACAGCATTATTCACGTCCCTCGCCTAACCCGTATTTTTTATGGGGATACCTTTTTCAACTATCCGCTGACAGCGATGAACGCTTTGACGGGCATGAACCCCACCAAAAGCGCGCATATTATGCTCAGCTATGCTTATGCACGTATTAAAGACCGTGTCTCCCCCCAAGAGATCAAAACGTTTGAAGATTGGGTGGTCAACCGCTTTGGCCGCGGCTTGTTCGAGACCTTCTTTAAAACCTATACAGAAAAAGTATGGGGCATTGGCTGTGAAGAGATTGGCGCAGATTGGGCAGCCCAGCGCATTAAGGGGCTAAACCTGCTCACCGTCATTAAAAATGCACTGTTTCAAAACGCCCAAAAGGGGCAGGTCAAAACCTTGGTGGATGAGTTTATCTATCCCCGTCTAGGTGCTGGTCAGGTGTATGAAAACATGGCCGACCATGTCTCACACCATGGTGGAGGGGTGCACTTACAACATACGACCAAACGCATCATCCGGGATGGCTTTAAAGTCAAAGCCCTGGTGTGTGATACCCCAGATGGTGAACAAGAGATCGCCGGGGACTTCTTTTTAAGCAGTGCCCCATTGACGGAGATGCTGGCTATGTTCTCCCCAGAACCACCCCCGGAGGTTCTGCAAGCCGCACAATCCTTGGCCTACCGCAATCACATTGGGGTAAACCTCAAAGTAGAAGGCCAGCTATTTAAAGATAACTGGATCTATATTCACGATAGCCGGGTTGCCATGGCCCGCATTGCCAACTATAGAAACTTCTCACCAGACATGTCACCCAGAGCTGAGATCAACCCTTTAACGGTTGAGTACTTCTGCTTTTCTCATGATGCCGTTTGGCAACAAGATGACCGTAGACTCATTGAGTTGGCCACCGAAGAGATGGTGCGTATTGGCCTGATCAAGCCCAACCAGGTGGTGGATGGTTTTGTGCAACGCAATGCCAAAGCCTACCCGGTCATCCGCAAAGGCTACCAGGACCATATTGACACCATTCGTAGCTGGCTGGGGCAGATGGAAAACCTAGTTCCCATTGGTCGCTCGGGCATGTTTAAGTACAACAATCAGGACCACGCCATGATGACGGGCCTAATCGGTGCACGCATTGCCATGGGAGAGAAGCAGTTGGATCCATGGAATGTCAATATTGATGCGGAATATCATGAAGGTGGGGAAGCCCACTAAACGTTCCAAAGGCGCGCATAGATTCATAAACAGCCCAGCACCGCTTTGTGTGCTGGGCTGTTTTTTTTAACCTCTTTTGCGCTAAAAAGCCTCTTTTCAGCCAAAGCAGAGCCCCATTGATCTACAGATCTCCACTTCGGCCTTAAGCCTATGCTGTGGCGCCCCCCTGCCCTTAACGGTTACCCTTTACGCTTATAGATGGCGATACCTGGTGATCGAAACTCAATCGGTGCCTGCCATAGCCAGGAAGGTGTGGCTGTAAACGTTTGTACCAATTGATACTCTGACTGGCGGGGATCATACAGCCGCTCGTAAAAGGCAAAGAGCTCTGGTGTGGGCGGAGTCATCCGGTACCACTCTTTGTAAAACTCAGGCTTGACCGTATAGGGGGCTGAAAAATAGTTCTCCCGTTGAAATTTTGAGAGCACCCGATCCCGGTTGGGATGATGAACAACCACATACTCTGGCTTGTCTAAAATCTCAGTCCACTCTCTTCCCAAAGTTGGCAGATGAGGAAATTTCCATGGGTGTGTATTGCGAAACCTTGGGGTGAGATAGTTAAACCCTACCGTCGCTTGTGCGGGGATCTGCTGATCGATGTAGCGTAGCGCCTCAATTCGGGCATCCCCATGGCGCATAATCGCCCCAGACACACAGTTCAAGACCGAGAAAATGACCACCCCACCGACAACCGCATAGCCCACCCATGGTTTATCCAAACCAACACTCTGGGCCATGATGGCCTCCCCGCCTCGCGCAGCGAAGATCACCAACAGGGGGCTAAACATAATGACATAGCGCGTGGAGAGGCTTTGATCGAAAAACGCCAACAAGAACAGTGTTGTAAAGAGCAAACCCAGCTCTAAACGGCGGGGTCTCATAAGAACAACAGCAACCCCAACCACAAAGAGCACCATCATGGGCCAGCCCATGGCATCCGTCATGGTGGTCCAACTCTTTATCCAAACCTGGATATCCCATAAAGAACCATGGCGCGGGGCATGCTCATCCGCCAAATATTGTATGGAGGACCAAACCTTCATGGGTTTTAAAACGATGGCAGGGACAAACAGCACAAAGGTCACACACGTACCGATGATCGCCGCCAGCACACTGCCTTGGGTACGTTTGAAAAAACCACCCAAGCTCTCTTGCCCACTTCTGGCCCCCAACCAACCGGCTGAAAGATAGATAAAGACAGCGCCCACAGGGATCAATGCCACCGTATATTTTGAGGCAATGCCCGCCCCTAACAACACCCCAGCCCATAGACAGGTGCGCCGTGACCAATTTTGGTCATGACAACGTATGATCTGTAAGAAAAACCACGCCAGGAAAAAACCACTTACCACATCTGTCGACGCCCAAGCGGAGTTTTGTACCGGATAGAGCGAAAAACCAAGCAGCAGAGCCGCCAAAACACCGGTCTTGGCACTAAACAGCCGCTCAGTAATACGGTAGGTGAGAAACATTGTCCCCACCCCCATCGCTAAGGTAACCAGCCTAGCCCCCAAGGTTGCAGAAGCAACCCAAGCATCCCAACCCAGGTTAAAAACACTGGTTACCGCATGTACTGGCAGTGTGATGAGCCCTGTAAAATATTGAAGGAAGGTTGGGTACTTAAAGGTCTCCCGGATCAAGATATCTCGTGGAAAATGCACCACGCCACTGGTCACTTTGCCTTCATCTGGATGGTAATACCAAGAGTAGTCATCAAAAAAGGGTACACCCCACGTTATGCCCAATAGCCGCAGAAGCGCACTGGCCAACATAATGAGTAAAACAATTTTGGTGGCGTTCTGCATCCATCTCATCCTTACAACGAATGGGTTAATTATTTGATTCGGAAAAAGCCTATCCAGGTCTTCGGATACTGAATCATTGAGCCAGGGTAGCATATCACCCAAGCCCAAGGCAGGGACTACCCATACACAAAAACCAGGACCCCTTGCCCAGATCTGGCCGATACCCAGACCTTCCCCCCCTTTAGTGGGCATGCTATGATCCAGAGACCATAAAAAAGACCGCCTAAAACTGCTATTTACTATCCTTTTCAATAGGCTAGCAAAAGAGAGCCGTTGACCATGCCAAACCATAATCACACACCAATTACCACCCAAACCTTAGCCATGTCACCACGGTTATGGTGGATAGGGTCTGCATTTTTTCTGCTGCTTAATCTCACGGTCTTTTTTTATGCCAGCCTATCACTGCCCTTCTACCCCATTGAAGGGGATGATGTGATGGGTATTTTGCAACGTTCATTACATCTTGCCGAGTGCCCCACCCAGGATTGTGTGGCCATGGAAGATGTACTGCAACAGGTCAATGAACCCACATCAGATCCCCAAGTTCAGGCAGAAAAAGGGGTGAGCAAAGCTTTTATGTTCCCCCATTACACCCCTTTGCAGTCGGTCATCATTACGGCTCTACATGGGGTTGGTATGGATTGGTGGCGCGCTTTTCAGCTCACCCATCTACTGGCTTTGCTGCTGTTTACTTGGGGGCTTTTTCATTTTTTACGGGCGCAATGGGGGGCCGGTGTGGCCATGATTGCCCCCATCCCTATTGCCCTGATGTTAGGAACCACGCTACCCAGTTTAATGGGAACGGTGGCCAGTACAGCTGTTTTTGGCCTGTTTTTTTATGGGCTTGCTCGCCTATTGGAGCAGGGAAAAGCCGTGGGGTGGCATCTACCACTCCTCTGCTGGTTAATGTGCCTGCTGCACATGCCCGTTGGCATGGTTCTTAGTGCGATCTTAATGGCCAGCTATCTGTTCATTAACCCCATCAACTTATCTAAGACAACACTCTATACCCTGGCCACCGCCACCTTGGCGCCTCTACTGGTGGTTTTAACCCCACGGTTATTGGATCGCCCCATCACAGGGGCCTCGATCCCCTCCCTTCCCGTGACACACCCTCTGTTCATGAGCAAGGTGATGGAGAACCTACAAGGTGCCATTTCCGTTATTCGGGACTGGATGGCCCATTTTGTGGTGGGCAAGTGGGGCTTATTGGCTTTATTGATCTTGCTGCTGTGGTTACTGCCGCGGCATCGCCTACGTAGCTTAGCCGTTCTATTTTTTATCACAGGTGCGGCCCTAAGCACCCTAATGGTTGTGTATGATGGCTATGCGACCTTTGTGTTTCCCCGCTTCTTCGCCCCCATTGCCATTTGGCTGATTGGGGGGCTCTGCTATTTGGCACTTGTGGGCTACAACCGTTTCCGTGCCACCACACCGCAGCCAAACAGACCGTTAAAAGCCGCCGGACTGCTCTTAGCTCTGGCCTGCACGGCAGGCCTACTACACGCTACCTATCTGGGGATCAGTTACCAATCCACCATTTTTGATATGAAGGCCAAACGGTATAACTATCTGTTTGAGCCAAAACAGGTGGCACAGGTTACGGCCGACACGCAGCAAGCATGTGGCCGTATTTACTACGATAATTTGCTGGTTATGGGCAGCTCCATGTTACATGGTGCCGAAGATTGTGGGGTCCTGGCTGCCTATCTGCACCGCTCAGAAGATATGAAACATACGTATCTTGAGCGGCTCAGCCAGGTCACGCATTTTATCCGGCTCAATCCCATCGCCAAAAATGGGCAGAACGGCTTAAAGATCACCACACACCCTATTATCATTGAGCCCTCTAAGGCCAATCATAGTGAGCGTGTCTACCTTAGCATCCAAAGTAGATCCGGGGAGAGCCGTGTAAGCGTGTGGCCAGAAGGCTCGCCAGATAAAAAACGAGACCATCTTGTTCATTCCGAGCAGCCCACACACCTTGAAATTTCCCAAGCGGATTGGGCGCAGGGAAAACGTTGGATGCTACACAGTACAGAGGCAGGAAATACACTTGTTGGGGTCAGGGCAGGCAATCCAGGTGCATTACGCTGGCCCTGGGGACAGGGTATTCTTATTGAATCCCCCAGCTATAACACGAAAGATACAACGCCCATCAGATACACTTTTGATCCTGAACTTCTTGTGCATAATCAAAAAGCTACACAGGTAGAAGTGTTCAATGATGAGGGCTATACCTATGCTGGTCGGCTCTCTTGGCACAAACAACCTTAGCCCCATACCGGCGTGGCATAAAACCTGCTGTTCAAGACAGATGCACGGTACATCCGTTGATCAAACCAAACATAGGGGACCAAGGCGATCGCGCAGACGGTATCAGTCGCTGTTGGAAAACCTGCTTAGGCCTAGAGGGCCATTTTATTTGGGAGTTTAACCGTAATGAGTGAAGCCTTCTCTATTCTTGTGACCGGTGGTGCAGGTTATTTGGGTTCCATCATGGTCCCTGAACTCTTGGCGGCAGGGCATAAGGTGACCGTGCTGGATAACTTTATGTTCCAGCAAGCCTCGTTAAACCCTCAATGTGCCCACCCCAACTTTCAAGTGGTGCATGGTGATGTGCGGGATGAAAACCTGATTAAGAGCATCATTGCTGACTTTGATGTGGTTATTCCTCTAGCCGCCTTGGTCGGTGCCCCGCTGTGTGCCAGAGATGAGACAGGCACCATCACGGTTAACCGTGACAGTGTACTGATGATGATCCGCCATATGAGTAAGCAGCAGCGCATTCTTATGCCCATTACCAACTCCGGTTATGGCATTGGTGAGAAGGATAAGTTCTGTGATGAGACTTCACCCTTGCGCCCCATTTCACTCTACGGGCGGATCAAGGTTGAGGTTGAGGATGCCATTTTGCAGCGAGAGAACAGTGTGAGCTTCCGTCTGGCCACTGTTTTTGGCATGGCCCCCCGTATGCGGATTGACCTGCTGGTTAACGATTTTGTCTACCGTGCGGTGTACGATCGTGCCGTGGTGTTGTTTGAGTCTCATTTTAAGCGCAACTACATCCATGTCCGGGATGTAACCCGCGTTTTCATGCATGGTTTGGATCAGTTTGAGAGCATGCGCGGCGGCCCCTTTAATGTGGGTCTGTCCGACGCCAACCTCTCTAAGCTGGAGCTGTGCCAGGAGATTCAAAAACAGCTTCAGGAGTTTGTCTATCTAGAAGCCCCCATTGGAGAAGATCCCGATAAACGAGACTATATCGTCTCCAATGAAAAAATTGAATCCACAGGCTGGTCCCCCAACTACAGCCTGCAAGATGGTATTAAAGAGCTGATCAAGGGCTATACCATGATCCGCAACACACGCTATACCAATGTCTAAAGCGTACCGACCTGACAACGAAAGCTCGTTGCAGGAACTGCCCATGATCGTTCTGGCTGGGGGCAAAGGCACCCGTATACGTGGTGTCTTGGGTGAGGTGCCAAAACTCTTGGCACCGCTTGATGGTCAACCCTACTTGCAGCATCTGCTCGCGTGGCTCTATCCCGCAGGTTTCCGCCATGTTCAGTTTGCCCTAGGGTATCAAGCCCACGCCATTGAGACCGCCCTACAACAGCTGAGCAAACCCGCGGATTTAACCTTGGATGCCGTCATTGAGGCAGAGCCTTTGGGGACCGCAGGGGCCATTCGTCTGGCCATGCAAGCGCTGCCCAGTGGCACCCCCTTGGCCATCATGAATGGGGACAGCTACACCGATGCCGATCTGGCCCATTTTTATGCCCAGCACCGTCGTTCAGGTGCAAGCATCTCCATGCTTTGCGTGGAAGTTGAGGATATCAGCCGGTATGGCCAGGTTGTACTTAATGACCAAAACCGTGTGGTTCAGTTTGCGGAAAAAAATCCACACGCCAAGGGGCACTCTGGGCTGATCAATGCAGGCCTTTATATTTTAGAGCCCCAAGCCCGTCAGCTACTGGCAGATAGCCTAGGCAGCTCTATTGAGCATGACTTTTTTACTACCCTGCCCGAACATGCCATCCATGGGGTACCTATCTCAGCCCCCTTTATCGACTTTGGCACCCCTGAGAGCTACCAAGTGGCTCAAACCTTTTTTGCCCAACGCCAGCCGCAGCTTGCACGCTATATGGAGATCGCGCCATGATCATCACCCGCACCCCTTTTCGCGTCTCCTTTTTTGGTGGTGGTACAGACTATCCAGCCTGGTACAACCAACATGGCGGCGCTGTACTCTCCATGGCTATCAACCGTTATTGCTATTTAACGGTTCGCCACCTGCCACCTTTTTTTGAACATAAACATCGGGTGGTCTACTCCAAAGTAGAGCTGGTGGATCATGCCGAGCAGATTCAACATCCCGTGGTTCGGGCCATTATGTTGCAGCAAAATATTGAGAGCGGCCTAGAGATCCATCACGACGCTGATCTTCCAGCCCGCTCCGGCATGGGCTCAAGCTCATCGTTTACAGTGGGTTTTCTTAAGGCCATTTACGCCCTGCAAGGTAAGATGATCAGCAACCGCACCTTAGCGGCTGAGGCGATCAATATTGAACAGAATGTGCTTAAAGAGAATGTTGGTAGTCAGGATCAACTGGCTGCAGCTTGGGGTGGTTTTAACCACATTGAGTTTGAAAAAGGGGGGGACTATTCGGTCAACCCAGTCATTCTATCGGCGGATCGTTATCAGGAACTGGAGTCCTCCATTATCCTGTTTTTTACAGGTATTCAGCGCTTTGCCTCCAATGTTGCCGGTAAAAAAATCGCCAACTTTGATAAACGGCAAGACGAGCTCACCACCATGCATGGCATGGTTAATGAGGCGCTCTCTATCTTAAACGACCAGAATCAACCCATTGAGAATTTTGGCACTTTACTTAACGAAAGCTGGAAGCTAAAGCGCTCTCTCTCCGATGCCGTCACCAACCCCTTGATTGATGAGATCTATGCAGAGGCCATTGCCGCTGGAGCCAGTGGTGGTAAACTGATGGGAGCGGGGGCCGGTGGCTTTATGGTCTTTATTGTTCACCCCTCTTTAAGACGCAAAGTGTGTGAACGGCTCTCCCGGTTAATTCATGTGGACTGTGCCATCGATCATGGCGGGTCGCAGGTGGTCGCTTATGATCCCGAACGCCAATCGGCCGTTAACTGTGGCGTTTAAACAGGGCCACCATGAATAAACCACCTCCTTTCCAATGTACGGCACGTCGATCGGTCTTTGAGAACAGCCGTTTTAATATCCATGCCGATACGCTGGTGCAAGAGGATGGCTACCGGGTCAATGATTATCTGGTGGTCGAACCCCAGCAAAGCAATGCTGAAGGGCTGACCGGCGTCATGATCTTACCGGAAGCGGAAGGAAAGTTTTTTCTGCTACGTATCTATCGCCACCCCATCAAAAAATGGGGGTGGGAGTTACCCGGGGGGTTTATGGAGAATGAGGCCCTGCACCTTGCTGCACACCGGGAGTTGCGCGAAGAGACAGGTCTTGAGTGCCACCCCAAAGATCTGATCAACCTGGGAGAGACCGCCCCTTGCCCCGGTGTTGTAAATGGTCGTATTGCCATGTTTGTGGCAAAAAACTGTACCCATGTGGGTCCTCCAACCGATACCCAGGAGCCCGGTTTGGGACAAGGAAAATGGATGGACCAAAAAGAGTTAGTAGGCTTAATGGCCCGACCTGATGGCATACAGGACGCTGTGACCATGATGATGATTTTGCTCTATCTGCAAAAAGAAGCGGCATAACCCTATTCAACACAAGCCTTTATTGGTAATTATTGAATAGCCACACGACCCTTTATCAAGTTGTTTCACGGTAGGAGAAGACGCGTGACCCTGAACTGGCCTTTGATGGATAACAACATCATCCAGCAAGATCTGGATGCTCTGATCACCTTTTTACAGAGCAACCCGCGCCTTACCCAATCTCAACAGGTAGCAGCCTTTGAACAGGAGTGGTCCCAATGGCTTGGGGTTAAACACAGCGTCTTTGTTAACTCAGGCGCATCCGCCAACATGCTTACCATGGCCGCGATTAAGCATCTACATGGAGGGGGCGAGGTCATTGTTCCTACCCTTACCTGGGTTTCTGATATCTCTTCGGTTTTAATGCACGGTTTCACCCCGGTATTTGTAGACATTAACCCCCGTAATTTGTGTATGGATGAAGATCAGGTTCTGGCTCAATTGAACGATCAAACCCGAGCTGTCTTTATTACCTATGTTCAGGGATTTAACGGTCTAAGCGATCGGCTGTTAAAGGTACTAAAAGCGCGCAACATTCCCTTAATTGAGGATGTTTGTGAGTCTCATGGGGCCACCTTTAAAGGGCAGAAACTGGGCTCTTTTGGTTTAGCCTCCAACTTCAGTTACTACTTTGCCCACCACATGAGCACCATTGAGGGGGGCATGGTCTGCACCAATGATGATGAGGTTTACGACACCATCCGCGCCCTGCGCTCACACGGCATGGTCCGTGAGATGCGCAATGCACAAACCCGCGATGAATGGGCAAGCAAACACCCCGATCTCTCCCCTGATTTTATCTTTGCCATGCCTGCATATAACGCACGCAATACCGAAATCGGCGGTGTTTTGGGGCGCAGTCAATTAAAACGACTGGATACCAACAATGCCAAACGTACAGAGAATTTTACCCGTTTTCTCGATCAACTGGACAGCCAACGCTACCGTACAGATTTTGATCTGGAAGGTAGCTGCAATTATGCGTTTAATCTGATCCTTAAGGATGCAGACGATGCTTTGCGGAACCGACTGGAAAAGGCCATGAGCCAAGCCAATATTGAGTTCCGCCGTGGTAGTGCGGGTGGGGGAAACCAGTTACGCCAACCCTACCTGCGTGAACATATTCCAGCCGAAGCCTGGTTGGCGTATCCCCATGTAGAGCATGTCCACTTTTACGCTTACTATATTGGCAACTACCCTTCATTAGAGCCTGACCGTATTGATGATCTTTGCCGTTTTCTTAATGAAATCTGATCCATTAAAGAAGTGTAGAGAAACTCACCTTCCTCCATGGTGTCTCATGGAAGAGAGTATCTCCTTCTCGAGCACCCCTAGATTAAGGTAAATTTGGTGATGGCCAACTCCATAGATGTGCTATTAATCCACCCTGGCGATCGAAAACAGGTTTATCAGGATCTGGGTAATAATCTGAGTGCGGTAGAGCCCCCCATTCTGGCGGCTTTGTTTGCCGGTTTTTTGAAAAAAAAGGGCCTGTCGGTAGCGATTTATGACATCCCTGCACGTATGGAGTCGGCCCAACAGGCTGTGACCACCCTGACGGAGCTCTATAGCCCTACCCTGGTTGTCATTCCTGTTTACGGCTTTCAGCCATCGGCATCGACTCAAACCATGAGTGCGGCTAGAGCGGTGGCTCAACGTCTGAAAGAGTCTCAGCCCAACCTACCCATTATGATGACCGGCCCCCACCCCGCAGCCCTACCCCACCGGACTTTACAGGAAGAACCCATTGATTATGTCTGCTCGGGTGAAGGCCCCCTGACCATTCTGGAAACCCTTCAAGCCTTAAAATCTGGCCAAAGTCCGGCAGGTGTCGGCAGCTTATGGTATCGGGATGATGAGGGCGAGGTATGCCCCCCCTCCAAGCAAGCCCCATTGATGCAACCCTTGGGGCAAGAGATGATGGAACCTGCGTGGGATCTGCTGGAGATGTCACGCTACCGGGCCCATAACTGGCACTGCTTTGATGATCTACAAAATCGCCAGCCCTATGTCTCCCTCTACACGACCCTGGGGTGTCCCTTTAAGTGTAATTTCTGCTGTATTAACGCCCCTTTTGGTCAGCCCTCCTACCGTATGTGGCCTGCGGAACAGGTGGTCAAACAGATTGATCATCTGGTACAGACCTATCAGATCCGTAACATTAAATTTGCCGATGAGATGTTTGTTTTGAACAAACGTCATGTCACGGAAATTTGTGATCTACTGATTGAGCGAGACTATGATCTAAACATTTGGGCCTATGCCCGTGTGGATACCGCCTACCCCGAGCTGTTGGATAAAATGCGCCAAGCTGGCTTCCGCTGGCTGGCTTTGGGCATTGAAAGTGCCAGTGATTTTGTGCGTGATGGTGCAGAAAAAAGCCTGAACAGCCATGACATCATGGATGTGGTTAAGCGTATTCAAAGTAGTGGTATCTATGTACTGGGCAACTATATTTTTGGTTTGCCGGATGAGACCCTACCGAGCATGCACCAAACCCTGAACATGGCCAAAGAGCTCAACTGTGAATTTGCCAACTTCTACTCCGCCATGGCCTACCCAGGATCAGAGCTGTACCGTAATGCGGTGGACCAGGGGTTGGACCTGCCGGAACAGTGGCACCACTATTCACAACATGCCTATGACACCAAACCTTTAGCCAATGACCAACTCTCTGCCGCAGAGATTTTAGGCTTTAGGGACTATGCCTTCGATGCCTATTTTACAGACCCAAATTATCTAAACATGGTGGGCCAAACTTTTGGTTCAGACATCCGCCATGCCATGCAAGAGATGGTCAAGATCAAGTTAAAACGACGCCTGTTGGATGAAACCCCCATGCCGGAAGGCTGGCCCAACCTGGGGTAGAGGAGCCCGCCATGACATCTGAAAACAACCTGTCAAACAAAGTCCGTGAGGTGCGAGAACAAACGCTCTTGCTGCATAAGAGAGCCCCAGGCACACGCATTGCGTCTTCGCTTTCTCCGGTCGAATTTTTGGTTGCGCTTTACTACAACAGCCCCTTACAGGTCGACCCTGATAATCTTCTCTGGGAACAACGAGACCGGCTGATCATGAGCAAAGGCCATGGTGTGGTAAGCCTATACCCCATTCTGGCTGATCGTGGCTTTTATGAGGCTGGTGAACTGGAGAACATCTCCACACAAGACTCCTTCTTAGGGGTTATCCCCGACGCTGGGGTTCCAGGCATTGAGAGCACCCATGGCGCTCTTGGTCATGGCCCTGGTCTTGGCTTGGGTATGGCTATGGCGCTTAAACACCAAAACAACCCTGCTCAGGTCTGTATTTTGTGTGGCGACGGTGAGATGAATGAAGGCTCTATTTGGGAGGCTGTCATGCTCGCCCCCAAACATCAGCTCGATAATATGCTTCTGGTGGTGGATGACAACAAGCAATCGATGCTGGGGTTTCAAAAAGATTTCTTCACCCCCACCCCGTTTGCCCAAAAGCTCTCCGCTTTTGGGTGGGACACCACAACCTGCCCCGGGCACGATGTACAGGCCATTGCCAGCTATCTACAACAGGTTTGGCGCCAACCCAACAATGGTCAACCCCGCGCCCTGGTTTTAGAGACCATCAAAGGCTACGGTGTTGAAGCTTTAATGGGTAAAGAGCTCAGCCATGTTCTCTCCCTCTCCCCAGAGCAGGTGGATGAGGCCATTACAGCCTTGGAAAGGGATCAATAATCATGTCTGACCTTAAAACCATGCGTGATACGTTGATCACCCAAGTCCACAACCAGATGAAAACGGATGAAAAAATCTTTTTTCTCTCTGCGGATATGGGCTCTCCTGCACTGGATAAAATTCGTCAGGATTTTTCAAACCGTTTTGTTAATGTGGGCATTGCCGAGCAAAACCTAATCGCCATTGCCGCAGGTTTGGCTATGGAGGGGTATACCGTCTACACCCTGGCCATTGCACCATTCTACCTTCGGGCACTGGAACAGATTCGTAACAACCTATCCATTGCGGCCGCTTTTCGTGATCTAAACGTCAACATGCTGGGTGTGGGGGGTGGTATCAGTTACGATATTTCTGGTCCATCTCATCATGCACTGGACGATATTGGTGCCATGCAAACCCAACCTAATGTGGCCATTGTATCTCCGGCAGATTGGCAATGTGCCCAGCAGTTTCCCGACTTTGCAGCTACAGCGCCCTACCCCAAATATGTCCGTTTGGATGGTAAAGGCCATGCCCCTATTCCCGGTTTGGCCCAACAACTTCATTGGCAACAAGGCTTTTGTGAAATTGTTCCAGGGAGCCATACGGCATTGATCACAACAGGCTTTACCAGCCAAAAAGGTCACCGTCTTATACAGCAGTTGGCGGATGAGTCCATCGGCATGATTGACCTTTTTCAGCTCGGGCGGGAGCTTGATGGTAAGGCCCTGGCCCAATGTTTGGGTAAATATGAGCGTTGGGTCACTTTGCATGAAGGCTTTTTGGGGTGTGGCAGTCTGGATACGGTCTTAGACCAGCTTAAGCAGAACCATGGGTTACAAGCGGAAGTGAATCATTTAGGTTTCCCCCACGTTCATCAGTTTGTGTTTGCCCCTAGAGAAGAGCTGCATCGTCGTAACGGTATGGGTGAAGAGCGCGTTAAGGCGCTGCTTAAATCCCGCTAAAGGGTGCTTTGAGGTGTGTTATGCCACGTAAAATCTATCTATTTGAGTTCAATATTCTCATTGGTAACATCACCTTTTTACCCTTGGTGAGCGGTATTTTGCAGGCGCAGGTTCAAGCCAATACAAGTGTCGCCGAACACTACCAATTTATGCCGGTACACTTTCATATCGACACGCTGGAAAACAGTTTGGATCAGGTGGAAGAACCGGCGGTCGCGGCCTTTTCCGTTTCCATGTGGAACGAACAGCTTAGCAATGAGGTTGCCCGCGCTATTAAAGCCAAATATCCCAACTGTTTGGTTATCTTTGGCGGTGTACAAATTCCCCATAATGACGATGACTATTTTGCGGCGAACCCCTTTGTAGACATGACGGTTCGTGGTGAAGGGGAAGAGACCTTTGTTGCCGTTTTAGAGCGCTATTTACAGGGTAGAAACTTTGAACAGATTGAAGGCATATCCTGGCGCAATGACAAAGGGCAGATCATTCATGAGCCCGAGCGCACCCCCATCAGCCGAGATCTGGATGATTATCCTTCCGCCTATTTAAGTGGTGTGTTTGAACCCCTGATTAAGAACAATCCGCAAATTGAGTTTCAGGCCATTATTGAGACCAACCGAGGGTGCCCTTTTGGCTGCACCTTCTGCAACTGGGGTAAAGGGGGGTTGGCGGCAAAGTATCGCTTCCACAGCTTAGATCGGGTACGTGAAGAGGTGCAGTGGATTGCAGATCATGAGATCCGCTATGTCTTTAATGCAGACTCTAACTTTGGCTCACACAAACGGGATCAAGAGATCGCCCAATTTCTTGCCCAGACCAAAGAAAAAAGTGGCTATCCAGAGAAATTCCGAACCTGTTACGGTAAAAATACCGATGAGAAGATCTACTCTGTCGCCACACTTTTTCATAAATATCAGTTGGAAAAAGGGATCACCATCTCTCCTCAAAGCATGAATGAGGAAACCCTGGATTTCATCAATCGTAGCAACATCAAACTCTCCACCTTTAGCAAGCTACAGAGTCGCTTTAACGAAGCGGGTGTACCCGTCTACTCAGAAATGATCCTGGGGTTACCTGGAGAGACGCTTAACAGTTGGAAAGCAGGTATTGAGAGTATTTTGCAATCTGGCATGCAAAACCAGCTCTTTCTCTATCTCTGTGAAATTTATAACAATACAGAACTAGGCGACCCGGCGTACCAAAAGCGTTTTGGTATTCAAAAACTCCGTTTACCTGTCACAGAAATCCATGGCTCCATTCGTGAGAGCTCTCTGGTCACCGAATACCATGAAGTTATTGTTGGCAGTGGTGCCATGCCCCATAAAGATTGGTGCGAAGCGGTTATTTTCAACTGGACCACCATGTTCTTACATGGCATGAAATCAGGCTTTTTTTGGATGCTCTACCTCCATGATCAGTATGGTTACAGCTATCAAGAGATGATTTCTCAACTTATGCAACGGGCCAAACCCGGTAGCTTTATTCATGAACAGCTGAGCTTCTTCCGTGATCATCTAAGCCATCTGGTTGCGGGTCGAGGGCGGGGTGTGCTCGCCCCTGACTACGGTGAGATTTACTGGGAACCTGAAGAGGTTGCTTTTGTTCATGCTTGCCTAGAAGCACCGCGCTTTTATGAAGAGCTTTATGAACTGACCTGCGACATGCTTGAGGAGGCTGGGCTCGCGGTCAATAAACCTGTGCTACAGGAAGTATTGACCTATCAACGCGCACGTTTACCCACACTGACAGCACCAGCCAGCCGTAGCCTGTCGTTCAACCACAATATTCCCCGTTATTTTGAACGAATGCTCACGCCAGATCCCGTTGCTTTAGAGGCCACATCCATGAGTATGGAGATTGAGGCAAGAAGCTTCCCTGAAGGTCTTAAAGAGTATGTAAAGAAAAATGTACTCTGGGGCCGTAAGAGTGGTACCAACATCCTTGGTGTGACCATTCAAACCCCACAGCCTGTTGCATAACCCCCTTGAAGCAACAGGATAATGGATGAGAGGCGAGGTTCTACCCGAACACCTGAAGATCTCACCATTTAGGGACAGCGTGGAAATCCTGCGTGGCACCAGGCAAACCCCACTGCTGTTGCACACCCCTCTTGATACAGCAGGATGCGGGATGAGAAGCGACTCTTGACCCGGACACCTTAAAATCTAACCTTTTAAGGACAGGGCAGGTTTCCCAGGTGCCAACTTGACCTGAGGAAGCCCCGTTGATTACAATCACCCTTCTTGCAGGTGACGGTTTTTGGGTCATCGGCCCCTTTAATCGAGCGACCCACGGCAGACCATGAACAGTTTAACTGATCCAAGCCCCCGCAAAGAGAACCCCGTTATCTCCGTGGTTTTCTCCTTCCGCAATGAAGAGAGCAACATCCCTACCGTACTCAAACGACTGGATGATACGTTTGCTCCACTGGCTTGTGATTATGAGCTGATCTTTGTCAATGATGACTCCACCGACAACTCACTGGCTCTACTTGAACAAGCCAACAAGGAGAACTCTCGGATTAAGGTCGTCAACATGTCCCGCCGTTGGGGGGTTGCAGAGTGTGTCATGGCTGGCTTCAGCTATACCCAAGGGGATGCCGTGGTCTATATGGATACAGACCTGCAAGATCCCCCAGAACTTATTCCTCAAATGATTGAAAAATGGCGGTCAGGTGCCGATGTGGTCAACACCACACGCCTTAAGCGCCACGGCGAAGGTCGCTTTAAATTGTGGGCAACCAAAAAAGCCTATCAGATCATCAATTATTTCTCAGATGTTGAGATACCAATGAACACCGGAGATTTCAAACTTCTGGATCGACGGGTGATTGATAAGCTCTTGGAACTCAAAGAGGATGACCCCTTTATGCGAGGGCTTGTTCGCTGGGTCGGTTACCGTCAGGAAGTCATCTACTACGATCGTGATGCACGTTTTTCGGGGGAGACACACTTTCCTGTCTTTTCGCGTAATCCCATCCGTGCTTTTGTAAACGGCATTGTCTCTTTTTCCTCCATTCCCCTCTATTTTTCACTTTTCATGGGCATGCTGGTTTCTGCATCGGCCTTTCTCTATCTGTTCTATATCATCATCACTCGACTTTTCTTTGATATGCATCTGCCTGGTTGGCCAGCCATAATGGCCACGGTTTTGTTCTTGGGCGGCCTTATTCTCTTTACCATCGGCATCCAAGGCCTCTATGTGGCAAGAATTTACCGACAAGTTAAAGAGCGCCCCCTCTATATTGTTCAAGACACCTTGGGTATTGATAAGAAAGCCTGACTCTTTTTCAGCTACTCTTTTCTCTCACCATTAGAGATGGTACTCACCAAGCCCCATATCCGGCTTGGTTCAAGAAGCTTATTTCTGGCACGCGTGGTTACCCTGTGATCATGTATCGTCTCACGCAAACAGGCCAACACGCTTGCACTTAGCCTAATAAACACTCCAATTTGAGCAACCTACGCATTACTCGAGCAGCTCACGCCTCGTCTTACGCTCTTGCCGCTTGAGAGAACCGTTTCATTCGCACACCATAACACCCTAAATACCCGGCCCAAACAGAACATTCTATCATCCTGTAATCTCAACACATTCACACAACAATACACTAAAAATCTTAGCTTTTTACGATCAAAAACATCTTCATAGCAACCAAATCTATACTTGGTTACGATGGTTTACCCAGCGACATGCTCGAGCGCCTACGACCATCAAGACCTCTCATACAAGCGGGCACTTTCAAAACCGTGATCAGCTATTTAAGGCACACACTGAAGCCTCTAATCTTATCAAACCTTCCCCATTCATTTTCTTATCAGGGCAACCATTATGATGGTTCTTTCACCTACCGATACCGTACGATCGGCACAAACTTTGCGGCTCTAAGAGGATATCAGCGCCATCCTATCTTCTAATGTTACGGGAGCCCTTTATCATGAATACTGAGCCCGCCAATACGCAATCCAGCCTAGAACACGCTTTTCACTTATTTAATCAAGGTGAATATCGTATGGCTGATCGTGTTTGTGACACAGTATTGGAGCAGTCGGAGACAGACACGCCAAGTCGTCTTTTCCACCTTAAAGGGAAAATCGCCGCGCAAGATCAGGATTCAATGAAGGCGATGGCCTGGTATAAAAAAGCCCTACAAATGGAACCCAGTGATCATGCATGCCGGCAAGACTTTGCGCATTTACTTCTTCACATCGCAGATAAAGCCTTAACCCAGAACCGAGATGAAGAGGCGCGGCAACTTTATCGTACAGCGCTACAGATCAACCCGATGTCAGATGAAGCGGTTCAATCACTGGTTAAACTGGAGATGAAAGGTGAAAACTATCTTGAAAGGTTGGCTCAACTTCATCAGCTATTAAGCCCCAAGACCTACTTGGAAATTGGTGTTTCAGTTGGGGAGTCACTCTGCCGGGTACAAGCTGAAACCGATGCGGTAGCCATTGATCCTCAGCCAGCCGTTAATCGACCCATCGCGGCCTCTTGTGATTTTTTCAACTTAACCAGTGATGCTTTTTTTCAACAGCATGATTTAAATGAAATTTTGAAAAATCGTCCTTTGGATATGGCTTTTATCGATGGACTCCATGTTTATGTACAAGTATTAAAAGATTTCATCCATGTAGAGCGTTATGCCAACCCCAATACCGTCATTTGCATTCACGACTGCTTACCCTTAGACCCCGTCACATCAAACCCCAATCGAATTTCTGGTTTTTGGACGGGAGATGTCTGGAAACTTATACCCACACTTATGCATTTTAGACCTGATCTTGAGATCACCATGGTGCCCACAGCGCCATCCGGCCTAGCCATTGTTCGTAACGCGAATCCACACCGGTATGAAGAGATGGCCAACACTTATGGACAGATGGTCGAACAGTTTAACCATTTGAGCTTTAGTGATTATGAACAGTCATGGTCTCAGCGCTTTAATACCATTAAAAACACCTGGGCAGAGATCGCATCTCACTTAAGCGCAGAACCCAAGCCAGTAGACGGATAAACATAGCGTTAAAAAATGATTTCCCCTGCCTTCTCAATCTCTAGAAAGTATTCATTTTATGCGAGCTTTAATCTTAGAATCCGGTACATACGAGACCTTCCGGACTATTGCCAGTCAACTTGTGGCCATCGGTATTGAAACCTATGTCTATTGTGTTGATGCAGCGGTTATGCAAGATCAACTCAAACGTGAAGGGCATATTGCTGTACCAGACTCCCATACACAGACCATTGATCTGGTCCTATGCGCCAATTTTTTCAGAAATCCAGAAGTATCTAAAACAGCAGATCGTATTGAAGGCTCTTTTCCCCTAATAAATATTACCTGGAGCCACCCTGTTTCAGAAATCCCCGAACCGTGGCGGCGCCAAGGGGTGGAAGCCTGTAATGCCTTTTTTAAACAACAGCGTATATATTTTTGGATTCCATGCCCCTTTGCGGCCATGGAGTATAAAAAACTGGGCTATGAAAATGGTATTTATGCACCACTGCCGCTCTTAGATATCATGCTGGCTGGTGATTATCGTTATCAATGGCTGCAGAAAGATCGTGTTTCCTACTTTGCCCCCAGTCAAATCAACTTTTCACAAGCGGTTGTTAATGACAAACAGGTCAATGATTATGATGTTGTTTATCTTGGCGACCTTCTAAAAACACCCCCCACGTGTTCTCCAGAGCTACAACAACTTGCTTTAGAGGTTGCCCAATACTGCGTTGCAGATACCAGCATTAGCCGCTATCAATCAACAGATCTCTGGTCAGAGATTATTCCAGATGGTTCACCGAACAGCCTAAAAGCATTTGATCACTTCCATAACTGGTTTTTCTATCATCACGCACGCCTGACTCGGGGCCGTTTTGTCAAAGCATTGGTTGGCCAGCTAGAAGATCGGCTACTTCTCTACGGAGATGCATGGATTGAACAAGGTCTAGGCGGCAACCCTAAAGCGTTGGTTGAACGACACGCCCTGTATAACCAAATACCGATAAGCATTGATTTTGGTTCTACATCTTTTGAAACCTGCTTTTTTCCCCGCACATTAGAGATTATTAAGTGGAAGGGAACACTTCTAAGTTATCGCCGCCCTGATACACACATGTTTTTTGGTCAAGTTGCAGATGCCCCTATTTTTGATCATGAGATCACCATGGCCAAGGAAGTCACACAGTTAATTGAAAATCCACAAGATCGAAAACAACGGCGGGACACCCTTCATTCGGCACTGCTAAAACAACCCACTTCCAGTAGCGGGTTGCAGATCATTATACAAAACGCTTTGGGCTGCTAACAACAATGCCAACACACCACACATATAGACAACACATTATAAATCTATAGTGTTCTCATAAAATATACGATTGACCGCTTTACTCTATTATTGACATAAAAGAGGGTCGGATGGATCTCACAGGAAGACAAAAAGAAGCCAAACTTATTGAATAAAGCCATGATGTCCGCTGCTGTTGTCAGGCTATTTTTGAGGGAAGTACACTTCTATGAATAGCAGTTCTGAGGGAGAATAATACGCCCGTAGAGAGGTGTCCTAAAGAGCAATCAAAGATTGAAATGATACACACAGGCCTTCAAGGATCAAGCGATTGACTTGGTTAACACTTTCGACCAATCGGTACTTGAGATTGCCAAGCCATTGGATGTCAATCCATAGAATCTCTACAAATGGCGAGTACACACTAAGGCAAGGAAAGCTGCTGGCTACTCTCCCGAGATAATAAAGCTTCCGCACAAAGATAAAAAACTGAGAAAAGAGATCGCCAAACTGAAAGAAGAGCAAGCCATCCCAAAACAAACCGCAGCATACTTTGCCAGGGAGATCCAGTAAAACACACGTTTCGTACCGAATGGGTACTTGGTGCTTTGGCGTACGAATAAGAAAAGGTTACGTCAATACCGAGTTCCCACACAGGGCTGTTCCCCATAACTCCACAGCCCCGAGGGAATTTGTGGGGTTCCTGTGGGCTATGGAAATATGGAAAACAGCCCACCGGAATTTGGTTGACAGGGGCGCCTCATAAGGAAGTGTTGCCTCATCACTGTTGACGGTTCCTCCCTTTCAGTAATCCTTCTCCACTCAACTACCCTTGCAGATGTAGCCAATCTTTCAGGTCGGAGAGGAGAAAGTAACGGTTTTCTGGTCCATTGAAATGTTTGGTGGTCACCGGGTCGCCCTTCATATACCGCTTGGCCGTTTCACGAAATGTGATGGGTAGGGTGCGGTTGAAGGGGGACTCCTCCTCCATCAGCCCCATCATCTGCCGAAAAAGGAACAGGTAGGGATCTGCCTGCCCTTTTAGATGACTATCCAGCTTCCAAAACTCCACATCGGGATAGAGCTTAAACAGGTTCTGATAGTCATTTAACTCGGGTTGCCGCATCTTTACGGCGCTCTGGCTACTCACACTGTTCACCCCTCGTCCAGCATTCAGTTTTGTGCGGCCCATTGTCGTTGGTAACGGATATCCAGCTCAGAGAAAGCAAGCTGTAACCGGTCCAGTTCTGCCCGCTGGGGAAACCGCTTTCCTGTTCCCTTCTCATACCACTGAGCCATCTCTTTTTTCAGTGCTGCACGTTGCTCATAACACCGTTTAATTTGCCCTTTCACAAAGGCCATATCTGGGGCTCCAACATCCCACTGATGGTCGGTCACCCCCTACTCAAATAGCGGCATCCCTCCTTCCTCAGACGCCACCTACACCATCAGCTCTGGGAAGGAGACCTCTACCCCAGCAATAAAACCCACCCCCTACTGGGTACAATGAACACTCTACGGAGTTGTCGACCCCATGAGTGCCGTAATCGTATTTTGACTCAAGGCCAGCAGATGGGGGAGGATTTTATGAATTAAACTGCTGGCGGTAATGAAGACCCATTCGGCCTCCGACAGCAGATACTCTGCTGTACTATCAGGTTATTCCCCACACCCTGGTTGCCGCTCAAGCACCTGCCATGCGCCCTCGGGTTTCAACGGGTCCAAGCCAGGACAACCCCCAATCACCACCACCCTCTTTCTTTAATAAGCGGGGTGAAAATGATGAAATAGAGAGAGGTTAGCCGAGCTCACCTGGCCAAAGGGCTGTGCTCCCTTGGGCAGAGGGTTCAAAGAATCGTTAAGGGTAGCGGCCCCTACGGTCGCCTCATAAGGGTTCCAACTTTTTACCCAAGAGGTCAGCTTTAACATCTCTCGACGTAGTGTGCTTGGCTAGGTGAGGGTTTGCGCTCCTTGGGTGGGTGTCATGCCCCCCATCCTGGCCAGCGACCAAACTGCAGACTGAGCCCACACCACTTGAGCAACCTGTTGCTCTCCCAATTGAACCATCGCCTCTTCCATCAGCCCATCATGGATTTCCACCGGTTATGAGAAACCATCATCTGAGCTGTCATCTCTTCACCAACCTTGTTAGAAACACGACATTCTTGTTCGGACAACCTGCCCAAGAACATCAACAAGCGTCTGAAATTTCTTATACATTAGCGGCATAAATGTTTTCATTCAGAACCACAGGTGGATTCAGTGCAAAAAGCGATCCCACAATGTGAAGAAATAGATATCAACCGTACGCAGTGTGATGATGGTCGCTGGCGACAAGCCCAGGTATTTGGAAAAGATTCCCCAGCCCATCTTCCAGATTAGGCCATGGTCAATCGGGAAGATGGGCTTGGAGATAAAAACAGGTAGCCCGCACCCTGATCAAAGAGAAGCTCGCCACCCTGAACCCCACCCTCTTGCAGGATCGTGCGGTTATTCGCATTAACCCCTTAGAGCAAGGGGAGTTAAAAGATCTGTGCGCACTGCGGAAGTTAAAACCGCATGCCTTTCATCTACCCAAGGTAGATCATCAAGAGCGTTTGCACATGGCGCTTCAGAGAATCCCCGATGAGGTGGAGCTTCATTTTACTGTAGAGACCGCTCGGACACTGAATTAGATCACTCGGTTTACAATCGACAGTCGTTTTACAGCCGTCTACCTGGGAATGCTGGATCTGCTTTCGGACATGAATATGACCCAATCCATCTTATAACCGGACAACCCGACCATTCACTATCTGTTGGCCAAGTATCTTCTCGACGGCCGCCGGGCGGATCTCCTACCCATCGGCTTTACCTACCAGGATTATAAGGATAAGGCTGGCCTGACCCTGTGGAGCACCAAGCTACGTAAAGTGGGATTCACCACTATGGGCTGTATCGCACTGGCCCAGGCAGAGATCATCAACCAAGGATGTTCGCCAGATGAGGCGACGGTGCTGCGTACTCGCGGAATCATCAAGAGATTTGAAGAAAAACGGGCCCTCGGAACCACCGAATTTGTGCATAAAGCGCGGGGATGAATTGATTTACCCATCTATCAAGGTACTCAAACAGGCCGCAGAGCGCTCATGAGAGAAGCCAAGATGATTCCTCTAGGCATGCTCCATTTGTTCAGCCCCCACATGACCTTCAGGAGGCTCAGGAGAGCACCTTTATGGCCCAGTTTCCTCACATTTTGGAGAGCCGCTAACCCAACACGTTGCCAAAGAGCAGGAACGGATGCGAATCAACGGTTTTTGTGCCACCTTCTGAACATACGGGAGATCATCAACGACTCCCAGCCTAGAGTGCCATGCTCAGCTGTGTTTCCAAACAGGGGAGCGCTCTAGCCATCATCACTTTTTTGCGTGAGCAACGCCCCCGCAGGTTTACTACCCACGGGGAGGTCATGGATGCCACCCTAGCCGCCCATACCGAGTAGTATGAACAGAAACAACAACCTACTTTATTCACTGCCGCGTTATGATGCCCAGTGGCAGAAACACTGGCACAAAACCAAAGCTACCGATAAAAGCTTGATGGAACAACAGACCTCGCTGACTGCAGATGAGCGGGAGAAACGGCTAGATGCCACCGCAGAGATGGAGCAAGCGAGCCATCGCCGTTTTCGTATCACTGCCCACTACCGGGACCTCCATTTTGAACGGGTCCTATTCCAACTGGATGCACGAAGTATCGCCTTTGAACTACCCAACCTGCCCAACTATGCCACTACGAAGGAGATCAACAATGGGCTGGACCGGGCCTACCAGACTATTGAGATCACCTTAACCAAGATTTTTCAGCCTACGCCTTGGAGCCTTCTGTAATAAGAAAACGCTTCAGCTCACCAACCTATCGTATAGCAGGGCCAGCAGGTTAGAGAGGGGGCCAAAAAGAGTGACCACCATCAACAGCCCCCACATCATCTCCCGATGCCACCCCTGCAGGGCAGCCAAAAACCGCTTCAACCCCACCACCAGGAACAACAAACCCAACACCACACCGGGCCGCAACCAAAGGGCCAGTATCTCTTTACCATCCGCCCCCTGAGTCAACAGCACCATCAGATAGGCGGTGAGAAAAAGTCCCAAAGAGAGCACCACAAACGGCCCCTCCCGCGCCCCAAGCAACCGACCTTCAGCAGGAGGCCCCAACGCATGTTCCTGGCCCGTCAGCACCCAAACGGTCATTAAAATCATTCCCACCAGGGGATAGAACAGGGCTTTAACTCCCATCCAGGCTTGATGCTCCAGATGATACAGCGCCCCTTGTGCTTGACCAAACTGCCAAGTCTGTTGAAGCTGTTCTACAGGGAGCGGTGTATGACCAACCCCCATCACCGACTGCTGAGATACCCACCCCACCTGAATAAACAAAGGGGGGGCCTGTACCCAGAAGCTGAGCATAAGCAGAGTCATCAACGGCATACCAAAATAGATGGTATATCGTTTTGGCCAGCCGATACGAAACTGCATCCAGGCCATAAAGAGTATGATCCCAGGTAGGAAAAGCCACCCCATCATCGGCAACCAAACCGCCCAGAACAGGCCAATACCCAGAGGCAAAATAAAGCGTGTCGGAGAGAGGCTCTCTCCTGCTCTAAGGGTGCCATTAAGGTGGAGTAACAGCAGAATTGAACCGCTCACGGCCAACCAAACTGTGCTTTCATACACACTAAACAGAGCAATTTGATCCCCACTCAACACGATGGGCAAAGCAGAGAGGGCACTCTGCCCCCCCAACACAACAGCCAACCCCATCCACTGCCGACGCCCCTTGATGCCAAACCAGCGCAACAATCCAAAGAGTTGAGAGCAGGTGGCCAGAATCAAGAGCACTAGGAGGGGGTAACTTTGCAGCAGTTGGGGCGTAGAACGGTGGACCTGTTCACTGTTCTGAGCTACGGCCCAGAACCCTACTCCCCAGAACATAACCAGCAGAAACGATCCCAAAAGCTGCTGTTTCACCCCCTGGCTGAAGAAGGCTTTTTTCACCCCTTTTAGCAACGCCTCCCCCTGCCTCCGCTGCCACAGTGCCAGAACCAGCAACGGCACGACACCACTCAACAGAGCAGCAACAGGCGATATATAGGGGATAAGTAGCAGGTAACAGAAGAGGAAAAACAGGAGAGAGAGGGTGGTTCCCCCACCCAACTGCATCGCCAAAACATGGCTCTTTCCTGAAGGTAATGCCAGCCGATAGAGTAATGCACCACTCCAGGTAAACAGAGGTGTCAGCAAGAAAAAAATCGGGCCATCAATCCATGGGGAGATCCACATGAGGACACCATTTCAAAAAAAGGCCACTCTACTGAACGTGCAGAGCGGCTAAGCTGGAGAAAATGGAATCTAGTTTTTTCGTAACGTATAAAGCCTGTTTTACGCTCTCGCATCCAACGGAGGATACGCAGAGGATTAATGGCTAACCTCTTCAATGGTATGAATATCAAAAGAGTTACCACATCCACAGGAACTGGACGCGTTGGGGTTATCAAAAACAAAGTTACTTTCAAGCACGGTCTCTTTAAAATCGATGGTCATCCCCTTGATGTAGGGTATGCTGGTGGGGTCGGAGTAGATTTTCACGCCCTCTACTTCAATAATTTCATCACCGGATTCCTCGGCTTTACAAAGCTCAATTTCATACTTAAAACCGGAACAGCCGCCACCACCTACGCCAATACGCAGGCCCAAGACCGGCTCCTCTGAAAAACGCATAAACTGTTTGGCCGCTTTCACAGCCCCTGGTGTCAGATTAAACATCATTTTGCCTTTATCATGAGTGGTTATCCCCCCCGGAAAAAGTGTCTGCACCCAGAGGGTACAGACACCTATTTTTTACGCTTCAGGTCCTACTATGAACAGGCTGTTATACCGGTCCACGCCCTTCGTCCAGCTCCACAGTTTTACTCTTTACTTCTGTAAAGGGGGTTTCCGGGTATTTGGGCTTATAATCTTTGGCTCCGTCATACATGGTAATCAACTTATCGGCACCGGCCTGACCTTTAAAGTCGGACTTTTCCAGATAGAGCTCTTCCATCAACTCGTTCCAAACCATGCCCTTTTCGAGCCCGATCAGAACATATTTTTTACCATCCAGATCCACCATAAAACTGTCACGCAGATTGTTGACATAGAGAATAGGAGTACACTCCTCAGCCAACGCAGCACCATACTTCTCAATAAATCCAGGCAGCAGATCCAAGTTGCGTAAGCAGCCCCCCATAAACTTGATCTTGTCCGTATCGGTGAGCATTACGGCATCGTTTAAAACCGCCTTTGGAGCCAGTTTCTTACCGGAAAGCTCATGGAACTCTCCCTCAATCAAAACCAAGTCGCCACGAAAGGCCCGCTGGGCCCCATCACTGGTGACGCCATTGACATTGATGTTGATCAGCAACTCTTCGTTGTCGTAGGTATCCAGCAGCATTACGCTTCCTCCTGTTGAAATTTCTTTCATTGATGGTTTGAGGACTACTGCCCTTAAAAAGCACCCCGCATGCCACCAGCTCAAGCCATACATCAGTTTGATTTACTTGATCTTTCACAATTAAACTAAAAACATTTAATGTCCTATTCATAACAATTCCAACCCCTTGTCGGAGCTGCGACACCCTTCACCCTACCTGTGTCAGTTGCTCAATCTCACGTAACAAGCCACTGCCCAACTCGACACGCCACTGGGGATCGGCCGGTGTTAGATTTTTCAGGGGCTCCGGCAGACTGCTTAACTGCTCGGCCACACGGCTCCGGGCCTGCACCAAGCTATTTTTGGAAGGTTTAGCCAAGAGTTGGCCACCGCGCATCATCTGCTGAAGCAGTGGGGTACTCCCTTCTGGTGCGGGCAAATGGCTCAACTCCAACAGGTCATGTTTGAGCCCCCCCCCTTTGGTAAAATGGCGGTAAAGCTGTTTTTGACCGGGATAGGAGAGCTTACCGGGGGCCTTTTTCATCAAAGGGCGGCCATCAAACCAGACACACTTATAGGCACACTCCAGATAGGGGGCGTCGGCACAGACCCCCAAGTTAGTGCCCACCGCATAGGCATCGATAGGGGCCTTTTGACTTTCCAGTTGGGCGATACTCTGCTCATCCAGCCCCCCGGAAGCGTAGATTGCCACCCCTTGCAGGCTCGCCCCATCCAGTAACTGCCGACAAGTTCGCGCCAGTTTATTCAGATCCCCGGAATCCAATCGGATGGCGCGGATGGCAAACTCTGAGGGGTTCTCATCCCGCAGGCGAATTACATTTTTCACCCCCTCCAGGGTGTCGTAGGTGTCCACCAGCAGCGCACCCTTGGGGTAGAGCGCTTGATAGGCACGGAAAGCAGCCAACTCACTCTCATGGGCCATGACAAAAGCATGAGCCATGGTACCGGAGATAGGAATGTCATAAAGACGACCCGCCACCACATTAGAAGTGGCATCCGCCCCAGCCAAGTAGGAGCAGCGGCTGGCCTGAATACCTGCATCCTGCCCATAGGTACGCCGTAGACCAAACTCCATGAACCCTTTATCACCACAGGCAATCTTCACCCGCGCCCCCTTGCTGGCTATCGCTGTTTGGTAGTGAATCTGGTTCATCAATAGGGTTTCTACCAACTGGGCCTGGGGCAGCGGGGCCACCACCTGCAGCAGAGGTGTCGGGGGGAAAAAGAGCGTTCCTTCCGGTAGGGCATAAATATCCCCACTAAAGCGGAACCCCTTCAGCCAAGCCAAAAAAGGCCCTTTAAACAACCCCTGTTGCTGAAGGTAATCAATATCTTCCTCACTGAACCGGAGTTGCTCCAGTTGGGCAACCGCCTCTTCAATACCCGCTGCAATGAGAAAATTGCGCTGGTGGGGCAGACGGCGGATGGTCATCTCAAAGATCGCCTCCCCCTGCATGCTCTCCTGCCAGTAGCTTTGCAGCATGGTCAACTGATAGAGATCGGTAAGCAGGGCGGAGATGGGGGCTAGGGGGGATGGACTCATCAGAATATCCTCACAATCTGCACGCCCTCATCCCGCAACGCCTGCAGAGCCTGGGAGCCATCTTCTGGCTGCACGTTAACCGCACGGGTGGCCGGTTCGATCAGGAATGTCTCATAACCCGCTTTCAACACATCCAAAGCGGTGGCTTTGACGCAGTAATCCAGTGCCAGCCCACATACCCACACACGTTTGATCTGCCTCTTTTCAAGTAGCGGGGGGAGAGCCGGTGAACTAAAGGCGGAGTAGCTATCATGATCCACCTGATCCCCTTTGCTCACCACCTCTGCCGTGGGGTGAAGGTTGAAACTCTCATGAAAAGCTGCCCCTTCACTCTCTTGTACACAGTGGGGAGGCCAGGTACCCTGAAAGCTCACATGGTTGGCCGGATGCCAATCCCGCGAGGCCACAATCAGCGCCCCTGCCTCAACCATCTTGCGCTGCCAGATATTGACCACCGGAACCACCTCATCCCCACCAGGCACCGCAAGGGCACCTCCAGGGCAGAAATCTTTCTGCAGATCTACGATAATCAAGGCGTCATGCGAGCTGAATGACATCGGTATACTCCTCACTCAAGCGGGCTTAACCTGCCGCTTTCATCTGATTTTCCGGGCTCTGACGAATCAAGGCCACCGCTTGCTCTTCACACTGTTGCATTACCTGCTGATTCATCGCCTTAAACCAGCGCTGGGGTAGACCTTCCAGACCGTACAACGCCCCTGCGATAGCCCCGGCAATGGCTCCGGTGGTATCTGCATCTCCCCCGCGGTTCACCACATCCACCAAGCAACTTTCAAAACTGTCTGTGGTAAAGAGGCTCCAAAGCACCACCCGCATGGTATCCACAATATAGCCATCGGGATTGATGGGGGCCCGTTTGCGACGGTAGGTGAAGGTTTTATGATTCTCAATTAGGTCCACCACCGGCCCGGCATGAATCTCTGAGATATCCTTACCCAGCACGGCCTGTTGAATCATACGGTTAACACACTCGGTTGCGGCATCAGAGAGGGGGTGGTTATGGGTCAGATGGGTCTGCAGGCGAGAGGCAGCCACCATCTCTTCATCGGCCAGCCCCAAGGTGGCCAGTGCCATGGGTAGGGTTCGCATGCAGGCCCCATTTCCCCCATCAAACTCATTCTCCTCCACCATCACACCCCCACTCTCCCGCTTTTGGCGGAAGTGGACGATGCCCCGGCGTACTGTGTTGCCGCAATCTACCGGTTTGGACTTCATCCAACGGTCGTAGGCATCCCCAATGGCAATGGGGTCAATCCCCTGTTGGCTATTCAGAATGCCCTCACCCAGGGCCAGCGCCATGGTGGTGTCGTCGGTAACCTCCCCTTTTTTCAGGTGCAACCAACCACCACCGATGATGGCGTCGTGGGTGCCATGCTTGACCTGGATCTCGGCGGGCATCATAAACTCCACCGTCGCACCCAACGCATCCCCCATAGCCATCCCCCAATAGGCAGCCACCCCACGGGACTCCTGATCTGTGATGGCAAGAGGGGAGGTTACGACTTTTCTTCGGGACTGAAACATAGAGCATAATCTCCACACGCGGCACAGGAGGGCGCGCGACAGGTATAGATCCCTTCACGCTCACAGAGCTGTTTGTAAAAAAAGCGTTTCCACTTCATGTTCTTGCTGTTTAATTGGCTTAGGGTTGGAAAATTGGTTAAAATCAAGGAGGAGAGTTGAGTACGGGAGGTGAGGCCAAGGTCTTCCCACAGATGGTTATCCGCCATGCAGCCTGCGGCCAAAATACGGGCCATCAGCACCTTCTCAAGCTCCCCATCGGGTCCCACATGCTCCAAAAAAAGCTGTAGCAGTTCATCAATTTCCTCTTTACGACAATCGCTTATCGTAGGGGCAGTCTCCATAAAGGAGAGGTGGTGCAGCTCCAAACCGGAGAAATGCCGCTGCATGAGGATCCGAAAGCCCTCCCAATCCAGCCCCAAGTAGCGGGGCATACCCCCCACCCCAATGGCTGCACTACAGAGCATCTCCAGCAGAAAGATACTGTTGGGATTACCGGACTGATGCATACGTAGTCGGTAGCTCAATGGTGTACTCTCGGGGCGAGAGGATATCAGGCTGGAAGCCAACCGAATTGCTGCACTCATATTCATACTCAGACTCCTCCTCTGAGAACCTGTTTGGACACCTAAAAAGGGCATGGGCTCAATTGCTGCAGCCCCCAAACCTCTTCTAAACCGCACGTACGGTACATTTTTGCGCCCGATGCTCTGCGGGACAGAGTTCCAGCACTGCTCCCTGCTCCTCAGCCGAAAGAGGTCCCTTCTGTAGCCCCACCCAGCTATCCACCTCTTCCGGTTCAAAACCCGCTTTGCGCACACTGCCGCTCTGCATCAGAGGACGGCGAATAAGCAGCGGGTTCTCCACCATCATCTGCAGGGCAGAGAGTTCATCAAAAGTGGCTGGGTCTAACTTCCCGCTCTTGATTTGAGGTGCGCTGCGGTTAAACCAGTCGGTCACCGGGCTGCTGCCAAAGAAAGGACGCAAGGTCATGGGGCTCCATGCCGCTTCCAGCAAATTTCTCACTTCCAGGGTGTGTCCGGCATTGGTCAACATCACCTTTTGTAGGCGATTGTTTAGACATCCCGGCTTTTCATAAAAGATGATGTGTGCCATGGCTGCGCCCCTTAGTTGGCTTGGTTACTCTGCCGGGCTTCATAATCCGCCCGCACCGCAGGAGGCACCCCGGTGAGGGAGCCTTCTGGATTGATGGGGGTGCCACTACTGTCCAAAATAGCGCACTCAATAGGACAGATGGCGGCACACTGGGGCTCTGCGTGGTCCCCCTCACACTCGCTGCAGGCGTTGGCATCGATTACAAAGACCGGATCAGCCGCTGAGATGGCATCGCTGGGGCAGACCAGATCGCAGGCCCAGCAGTTGACGCATTTGTCGGTAATGGTTAGTGCCATGGGGCTTCTCCTTAACCGGCTTGTGCCACATTGATGGATGATTTGGCCAGCAGATCCTGACAGTAGGCCTTCAGCGCGTCTTCAATGACCTCTCCGGCAAACTTGTTAACCGGTTGAATACCCGCCTCTTCTAAGGATTGCCACGGCATAAAACCGATACGCTCACAGAGAATCGCTTCACAGTCGTTGAGGCTGTTGAGGGCCAACTCCAGGGCACTCTCCTTCTCCCCACACTGCTGATCCCCATGGCAGTAGCGGCTGGCGTCTCGCTCCTCCAGGAAGGTGACCCCCGTTGCGCTGGCCCGATAGACCAAAAACCGCTTTGCATGGCCAAAATGCTGATTGATGGTTACCCCATCTTCAGAAGTAATGGCGATGAGCCGTTCCGGCCCGGACTCTACCATCGGGGCCCCATGATTGACGGAGGCAGACTCACTGGTAGGACGCTCCACAGAGATGGGAATGATGGAACGGCCGGTAAAGCTGGGCAACTCAAGGACCGCGGGAGAGGGGAGTTCAATCTGATCTTTGGTGAATTCTGCATTTCGGTCCTCACCCAGCATGCCCACGGCATCTGCACGACACTGGCGACAATGGGTCATCTGCTCCACATCACCGGTACATGCCATACGAATCTGCTCCAACTCCTCATCAGAGGGGTTCCGCTGCCCCATCAGGCCATAGTAGGTGCCGTGTTCCGGGGCACTGATAAGGGGCATGATGTTGTGTAGGAAGGCCCCCTGATCACTCACCCACTGGTTCACCTCCAGCAGATGCTGATCATTTACACCAGGAATCAGCACCGAGTTAACCTTCACCAACATCCCCTGTTCCACCAGCGCCTTGAGCCCTTTTTGCTGATTTTCCAGCAGAAGGCGCGCCCCTTTTTCCCCACGAATGCGGCGGTTTTTGGCGTAGATCCAGGGGTAGATATAGCTGCCGATGGTGGGGTCCAAGGTATTTATGGTGATGGTGACATGGTGTACCCCCAGCGCCTTAATGCGATCCACATGGGCCGGTAGAGTGAGCCCGTTGGTAGAAAGGCAGAGCTGGATATCGGGAAATGCCTTACCCACCTTCTCACACACCTCAAAGGTGCGCTCCGGGTTGGCCAGGGGATCCCCTGGTCCAGCGATGCCCACCACGGTGAGCTGGGGAATCTTCTCTTTCACCGCAGCCACCTTGGCCACCGCCTCATCAGGGGTGAGCAGTTCGGAGACTACGCCGGGGCGGGACTCGTTGGTGCAGTCATATTTGCGGTTACAGTAGTTGCACTGGATATTACAGGCAGGGGCTACCGCCAGATGCATACGGGCATATTTATGGTGGGCATCCTTGGAAAAGCAGGGATGGGTATTCACCGAAGGGTCACCGTTGGATGGGGTACAGGATGCAGACATGCTTTCCTCCCATGGAGTTACAGAAATTAATTTCTGTAACTCTATAGGGCAAAGCAAAGGCCAACTTAATAGCATTATATCTATTTGTTTTTTATGAGCTATTTGACTTGCAACATTGTTGCATGGATGACAATTGGAAGAAGGGTTTGTCGCAGATGCGACATTTTGTGTATGGAGGGAGCATGACTGCTTGGCCTTACTCTCATGTCAATTGAGAAACAGGCATAGCGGAGCTGCCTTATTAATCCAGTCAAGGGCTAGACCCTCTTTAAAAAAAAAGCCGGTGAATGATCACCGGCTTTTTTGGTCTGTAAAAGGTCTTTTTAGAGATTACGCATGGGGATATTCAGAACCTTGATTCGATAGGCCACCTGCCTCGGGGTCATCCCTAACAACCTGGCCGCCTTGGCCTGCACCCATCCTGCCTGCTCCAAAGCTGCCATCACACGCTCCCGTTCCTCCAAGGTGGGATCCTGCAGATCACTTTTAAGGGGGGTGGTGCTATTCTGGATGCTGTGCTGCGCAGGCAGTACCAACGGCTCCCGCCCTGCCCCGTGGGCAAACTGAATGTTGGATGCATCAATATGGCCTTCATGGCTGAGCACAGAGGCCCGCTCCAGACAGTTCTCCAGCTCACGCACATTACCGGCCCACTCATACATCATCAAACGACGAATGGCCTCTTTGGTGATACTCAAAGGCCGCTCTTGCTTATTGGCAATACGCCCCAACAGTGCCTCGGTTAACATGGGTAGATCCTGCATCCGCTCCCGCAGGGCGGGAATCTCAATGGGCAGCACATAGAGACGGTAGAAGAGATCTGCACGGAACTGTCCACTCTGGGAGCGGGCCAGCAGATCCTGATTGGTGGCGGTGACGATGCGCACATTAACCCGAATGGTACGGGTGCCCCCGACACGCTCAAACTCCCCCTCCTGCAGTACGCGCAAAAGCTTGCTCTGGAATGAGGGGGAGATCTCTCCAATCTCATCCAAAAAAAGCGTCCCCCCGTCGGCCATCTCAAAACGACCCTTACGGGTGCCAATGGCGCCAGTAAAGGCCCCTTTTTCATGACCAAACAGTTCTGACTCCAGCAGATTATCTGAAAGAGCGGCACAGTTGACCTTAACAAAAGGGCGATTGGCTCGGGCGCTGTGATAGTGGATGGTGTGGGCCACCAGCTCTTTACCTGTCCCGGACTCCCCGGTAATTAATACCGTGCTGTCCCACTGGGCCGCTTTAAGGGCCAGATCCATTACCGCCTGCATAGAGGGATCCTCCCCCAGCAGCACCTTATCGGAGGGAACATCCCGCTGGATGCGCATAGCGGTACTTAAACTGGCCCGGCTACTATCTATTGCCTGCTTTTCATTGAGCATTGATTGGAGTTGATCATAACGTTGCGCACAGCGCACCTTCTGGGCGATGAGATTACCCACCATCTCCAAAAAGTGGGCTTGCTCCTGCAAAAAAGCTCGGTTGCCAAACACTGGCTGAGCCGCTAGCACCCCAGCCGGTTTATCATTCAGCAGCAGAGGAACGCCAATAAAGGGCAACTCAGGATCCAGCAACCCCAGACGGTGTAAAAAACGCTGCTCATTGGCGGGAATTTCACAAATGTAGGTATTTCCATTCTCGATGATGGACCCCATAATTCCCTCGCCAGGACGGTAGGTGATGGGATCACTGATCGGCATAAAGCCATCGTTGTTATTATGGATGGCCCGCACCAACAACCCCCCACTCTCCGGGTCACTGAGGGTAATGACGCTCTTGCTCATACCCGCCATCTGCTCGACAGCTTCCAAAACACCATCAAGAAGGGTGGTGAGATTACCCTCTTCTCCCAAAATTCGACTAACCTGATGGAGCGCTTCTAGTTGTGATGAGATGAGAGCAGCCCGCGTCAGGTGCAAAAAGGAACCAGATTCACGTCGCTCAACAGGAATAAAAGTCGGGTTCATCTTGATTCTCCAAAACACAGAGTTGTCATCCGCCCATGCGGTAATGGCATCTTCAGCCCACCCTCTCCACCATAGGGAAATCCAGCAAGCCGTGGCGCTTTATTCATAGTACGTCGCGCTCTACAGACCGACTTCTCACTTCATAAAGCATGCCAACCACGTTTCTAAGCTTTGTCAAGATGTTATGCATACATTACTATTCAATTAACCCATTTTATCCGCTCATTTACTATGCACCCTCCCCCTGTTTGGATAAAAAAAAGGCAGTTCCATTGATTGTTCATCACATCGGGCATGGCCTATTTTCTACCCATTCTCTCTCACTGCGTAACTTTACATCGTGCAGATTTTCACATCCACTAAGCCACCGATCACCATCACCTCCTCCTCCCCCTTGAGCAGACCAGGAAAGAGAGCGTTGTAGCAGAACACCTTATAGACAGGGATTTCTACCTCCATAATATAGTCGCCAAACTCATCGGCCCGGTCCCGATCTTCGGTAAACGAGCTAAGGTTATTAAGCAGCACCACCCGCCGCCCCTTTTCACCCCGCGCCAGCACCTCATATTGATCCACCTGATTCACACCCCGATAGAGCATCCAGTGAACTTGACTGGGAAAACGGCGTTGTAGCTCATACTGACAGTACGCATAGACCAGATCCAACTGAGACTCCAGAGCATTGGTGTTGTAGAGTCCATTGGCCTGCATGCTTAAATAGCGGGTGTAGGCCTCGCTGTGGCAATCATCCAAAACCCCTTCATGCCAGCGGGGCAACAGCCCAAATCGGGAGACCACCCACCCCTTGATCACCGCTGCCTCCTGACCATCCGGATTAAACAACCACCCCCTGAGCATGCGCCGGTAATCTGCCTTAATGCGTTGAAAACGGCTACCGGGCGTATACCCCGCCTCCTCCGGGTGCTCCAGAGTAAAATGTACTGTCATATAGTCCTGAAAAAGTTGGGCGCGCTCTTTTTTCTTCTTCATCGTATCCAATTTTTCAAAAAGCCGTTTGTGCAGGGTATGGCTGCCCACAATCTCCAGTGGCACAGGGTGTTTCTGATAGCCTAACGAGCCCAAAACATCAGCGGTAAAGTTGCAACGGTTGAATCTCTGCTGCCCATGCTCTGGCAACTCCAGGCTCAGCTCACTCCAATTGTCTGCAACCCTACAATCCTTCTTATTTTGTCGCATTTAACACCCTCCCGGCACCGTTAAAACACTGTTTTTTATTCAATCATTCCAACACCTTGCACTCTTTGTACCAGCTTGGTACAGGGTCTGCGTTATAGCAGGGCAGGCTAACGAAATTTCTGTTGTTCCCGGTGACCAGCTTGGACGGGATCGAAGTTTCATAACAAGCGATCTATTCGCAACGAAACTACTGACGGACTTAAGGAGAATCACCATGGCACTGCGTCAATGCGCAATTTACGGTAAAGGCGGTATCGGCAAATCCACCACCACTCAGAACCTGGTGGCTGGTTTAGCTGAAGCGGGAAATAAAATCATGATCGTGGGCTGCGACCCTAAGGCAGACTCCACACGTCTGATCCTGCACTCCAAGGCACAGAACACCATCATGCACTTGGCTGCTGAAGCCGGGAGTGTGGAAGATCTGGAGCTGGAAGATGTATTGAAAGAGGGTTACGGCGGCATCAAGTGTGTGGAGTCCGGCGGTCCTGAGCCCGGCGTGGGCTGTGCAGGCCGTGGTGTGATCACCGCCATCAACTTCCTGGAAGAGGAAGGGGCCTACGAAGAGGACCTGGACTTTGTATTCTACGACGTGCTCGGTGACGTGGTGTGTGGCGGTTTCGCTATGCCTATCCGTCAGAACAAAGCACAAGAGATCTACATTGTGGTATCCGGTGAGATGATGGCTATGTACGCCGCTAACAACATCGCCAAGGGTATTGTGAAGTACGCCAGCTCCGGTAACGTGCGTCTGGCCGGTCTGATCTGTAACTCCCGTAATGTAGACCGTGAAGATGAGCTGATTGTAGCGCTGGCTGAAGCTCTGGGCACCAAGATGATTCATTTTGTTCCTCGTGACAACGTGGTTCAACGTGCTGAGATCCGTCGTATGACTGTGATTGAGTACGATCCTAAAGCAGGCCAGGCAGACCAGTACCGCCAGCTTTCAAAAAAGATCTATGATAACAAAAATATGGTTGTCCCAACGCCTCTAACCATGGATGAGTTGGAAGACCTGCTGATGAAATACGGCATGCTGGAGGAAGAGGATGAGTCCATCATCGGTCAGACCGCTGATGAAGAAGTAGCAACAGCTTAAGCAACTAATCCCTCTTTTAGAATCCACTCTCTGGCACACCAGCCGTGTGTCAGAGAGCCAATCTCCCTGACGTGATGCACAGATTAGTGCTCCCAGGGTGTGAATTGGAGAAAAAAATGGCTGCTACATTGACCCGTGAAGAGGCGCAAAGCCTCATTGATGAGGTACTTGAGGTTTATCCCGATAGTGCCAAGAAGGATCGCGCAAAGCATTTGGCTGTCAACGATCCTGAAGTAACCCAATCGAAAAAATGCATCACCTCCAACCGTAAATCCTTGCCCGGCACGATGACCATTCGCGGTTGCGCCTACGCAGGCTCTAAGGGTGTGGTTTGGGGGCCCATTAAAGATATGATCCACCTCTCTCATGGTCCGGTGGGTTGTGGTCAGTACTCCCGGGCTGGGCGTCGTAACTACTATGTGGGTCACACCGGGGTAAACACCTTCGGTACCATGAACTTCACATCCGACTTCCAGGAAAAAGATGTGGTGTTCGGTGGGGACAAAAAGCTGGAGAAGATCGTTCATGAAGCGGAAGGTCTCTTCCCCTTAATGAAAGGTATGTCCGTTCAGTCTGAGTGCCCGATCGGTCTGATTGGGGATGATATCGAGGCGGTTGCCCGTAAAACTGGAGAAGCGATCAACAAGCCGGTTGTTCCTGTTCGCTGTGAAGGTTTCCGTGGGGTCTCTCAATCTCTGGGTCACCACATCGCCAACGATGCGGTACGGGACTGGGTCTTAGATCGCCGCGAAGGTAAGTTGCCTGAGCCCGGCCCTTATGATGTCTCCATCATCGGTGACTACAACATCGGCGGAGATGCCTGGGCCTCCCGGATCTTGCTGGAAGAGATGGGCCTGAATGTGGTGGCTCAGTGGTCCGGTGACGGCACCCTCTCCGAGATGGAGATGACCCCTGCAGTACAACTGAACCTGATCCACTGCTACCGCTCCATGAACTACATCTCCCGTCATATGGAAGCCAAGTTTGGCATTCCCTGGATGGAGTATAACTTCTTTGGCCCCACCAAGATTGCCGAATCTCTGCGCAAGATTGCTGAACAGTTTGATGACACCATCAAAGAGGGTGCTGAGCGGGTGATCGCCAAGTACACCCCCATCATGCAAGGGGTTATCGACAAGTATCGCCCTCGTCTAGAAGGCAAGAAGGTCATGCTCTACATCGGTGGTTTACGCCCTCGTCACGTCATCGGGGCCTATGAAGATCTAGGCATGGAGGTGGTGGGTACCGGTTATGAGTTTGGTCATAATGATGACTACGACCGAACCCTGCCTGAGATGAAGGACTCCACCCTTATCTATGATGATGTCACCGGTTACGAATTTGAAAAGTTCGTTGAGCGGGTTCAACCCGACCTGATCGGTAGTGGCATTAAGGAGAAGTACATCTTCCAGAAGATGGGTATTCCTTTCCGTCAGATGCACTCCTGGGACTACTCCGGCCCCTATCACGGTTACGATGGCTTCTCCATCTTTGCACGAGATATGGATATGACCGTGAACAACCCCTGCTGGGGCACTATGAAGGCCCCTTGGAAGCAGTAATCTGCGGATCTTCGTGACACCTGGATAGCGGGTATCACAAGCCGATTCCGTTCAAGTACGGCATGCGATTTGGTTGAGTTCAAACGGGCCTGGGAGCAGCGGGTAGCAGGTGTGTTGTCACATGGTAAAACAGACCACCTGCCCACCCGCGCTCTGTGGCGCGAACAGAATTGGCTTGCCTCAAATAGACATCTTATCCGCCAGTCCACAGATTAGTGGCGCGGAAGGAGCGATAAAATGAGTAACACTGTCGAAGATATCAAACCCTGTTTCCCCCTGTTTCGTGATGAAGAGTACATCGAGTCCATCACAAACAAGCAGAAGAAGTATGAAGAGAAGGTGGATGATGAGAAGCTGGAAGAGATGTACCAGTGGACCACATCTCCAGAGTACAAAGAGCTGAACTTCCAGCGGGAAGCCCTCACCATTAACCCAGCTAAGGCGTGTCAGCCTTTGGGTTCTGTGCTCTGCTCGCTGGGCTTTAAGGGTACCCTGCCCTATGTGCATGGCTCCCAAGGATGTGTAGCTTACTTCCGCACCTACTTTAACCGTCACTTCAAAGAGCCCATCGCGTGTGTATCGGACTCCATGACTGAAGATGCCGCTGTGTTTGGTGGCCACAAGAACATGGATGCTGGCCTGGAGAATGCCAACGCTCTTTACAAGCCAGATATGATCGCTGTTTCCACCACCTGTATGGCGGAGGTGATCGGTGATGATCTGCACTCTTTCATCACCAACGCCAAGAAAAAAGGCAGCGTTCCCCAGGAACTGCCTGTACCTTCCGCTCACACCCCCAGCTTTGTGGGTAGCCACATCACCGGGTGGGACAACATGATGGAAGGGATCATCCGTTACTTCACCCTGGATAAGCACGAGAGTGCCGTGGTGGGTTCCAACGGTAAGATCAATCTGGTTCCCGGTTTTGAGACCTATCTGGGCAATTACCGGATTCTTAAACGTTACATGGAAGAGATGGATGTCCCCTACACCCTGCTCTCCGATCCCTCAGAGGTGCTCGACACACCAGCGGATGGTAAGTATCGCATGTACGAAGGCGGCACCGAACTGGAGGATGTAAAAGATACCCCCAATGCCATCGATACACTGCTACTTCAGCCTTGGGGTCTGGTAAAGACCAAAAAGTATCTCAAGGATACTTGGCAGCAGCCCCTCAACGTCGTTAACCCCCCCATGGGTCTGACCTGGACCGATGAGTATCTGATGAAGATCTCAGAACTCACTGGCAAGCCTATCCCTGCATCCATCGAGTTGGAACGGGGCCGTCTGGTAGATATGATTACCGACTCCCACTCCTGGTTACACGGTAAGAAGTTCAGCCTCTTTGGTGATCCAGACTTCCTCATGGGGATGAGCAACTTCCTCATGGAGCTTGGGGCCGAGCCGGTACATATTCTCTGCAACAATGCCAATAAACGTTGGGGCAAAGCGATGACCAAAATGTTGCGCGACTCCCCTTATGGTCAAGAAACCGAAGTGCATGTTGGTAAAGATCTGTGGCACTTCCGCTCTTTGGTGTTTGACCGCAAGCCCGACTTCATGATCGGCAACAGCTACGGCAAGTTCATCCAGCGAGACACCTTGCACAAAGGTAAAGAGCATGAAGTAAAGCTGATTCGCCTTGGCTTCCCCATCCATGATCGTCACCACCTACACCGCTCCACCACCTTGGGTTACGAGGGAGCTATGACCATTCTCACCACCCTGGTTAACGCGGTACTGGAAGATCTGGACGAAAAGACCATGGGCTATGGTACGACGGATTATAACTACGATTTAGTACGTTAATTCAGATACCACCAGAGCCACTCCACCCCTGGGTGGAGTGGCTTACCCTTTTATATTATAAGGAGAGAGCCCATGCCCAAGGTGATGATGCGTAGAGACGATCAAGGGGTACTGACCTGCTATATACCCAAGAAAGATCTAGAGGCCAAAGTGATCTCCATCGAGTTTGATGATGCAGAAAAATTTGGCGGTAATTTTGAGTTGGATGATGGCACACGGCTCAAGTTTGATCCCATTTGCCCCGTACCGAACCTCCCCATTGAGGTACGTGCCAACCGGGGCGACTAATTTCCCCCACCCCTCTTAACCCAACGAGGTGGAAGATGGCCAAGAACACCGAACTCGCCCTTCGCATGGGGATCGCGACCAAGCAGATCTCCAATCTGGAACCCAAGCAGTTAGTAACCCTTCTGGAGTCCCTGCTGGGTCTACCCTTTACCCCTAAAAAATTTGCTAAACTGGACAAGAGTGCCTTCTCTTCCGGCCTGCAGAAGATCCTGGGCAGTGCCCCGGATACGGCCCAGTTAGACAGCGCTTATACCCTGCTGGTAGAAGGCCCCAATGCGCAGATTCTAGAGACGTTGCAGGAGAACCGAAAAGAGATTCCCAAAGAGCCCAACTCGGTGCGTGTCGCCACCGCGTCACAAACCGATGGACAGACCGATGGCCACTTTGGTTCCTGCAGCCAGTTTGAGATCTATGATGTCTCCCCCGGTGCTATTACACAGGTGGATCGACGTTCAACGCTGCATCTCTATGCGGAGAAGATGACCGATGATCCCGCCATTAAGAACGATCCTCGTGTGGCGCTGATTAATGACTGCAATCTGCTTTTTGTGGTCTCCGTTGGTGGCCCTGCTGCGGCCAAAGTAGTACGGGCGGGCATCCACCCCATGAAGTTTCCAAAAGGGGGGACCTCCCAAACCCTGCTCGAGGATCTGCAAAAAACCTTAGCAGATGCCCCACCCCCCTGGCTGGCCAAAGTAATGGCTAAGTCCGTGGCGTAAAGGGAACGGGTCTCTGGCCGGGGAGAATAGGCTCCCTGGCTTTGAGCACACCCATTTAACCTAGATTCGGCAGTTAGGGGTGATGACAAGGTGTACTATAGGAGTGTGCATCGTGCGTTTGTAAAAACCGCAGTCACCTTGTTGGTCATAAGGCTTTTGCAAGCGCTTAGAGGGTGCGTTAAGTAAGGCACACAACTACCGAATCTAGGTTTAAACTTCTGCTATTCGTTTAGCTATCCCCTCCCCTAGACCTCCTCTAGATACGCTATACGCTCATTTCCAGGGAAACCGAACCTCTCTATCTCCCCCCTACAGTTGCATTCGCTCTCTCCTTCCCATCCTCCGCTTTTCCATTATAAAAACAGCCTGCCCTAAAGCCGTGTCGCAAAGCTTACAAAAACCCTTCAATCGCACAACAACGACAACACAAACTCAACTGTTATCCTTTTATTTCATAATCTTATACTTGGCATTCTGTTTGAAGCAGAGAACAGTAGGAGTGAGTTATTTTTTATTAAACCTTCATGGAGAGGGCCCATGAAACAGCAAGAGATTGCGGAGTTGCTCGATGAGCCAGCATGCGAACACAACGATAAGTCTAAATCGGGGTGTGCCAAGCTAAAACCCGGAGCAACCGCTGGGGGATGCAGTTTTGATGGCAGCATGATCGCCCTTTTCCCCATTGCGGATGTGGCACACATTGTACACGGCTCCATCGCCTGTGCAGGTAGTTCCTGGGATGGTCGGGGCGCGCGCTCTTCGGGGCCTGCACTCTACCGCCTGGGTATGACCACCGACCTCACAGAGCAGGACATCATTATGGGTCGGGGGGAAAAACGGCTGCTACACGGCATCAAACAGGCCATCACCCGTTATAAACCGGCTGCCGTGTTTGTCTACCAAACCTGCATCCCGGCACTCATCGGTGATGATTTAGATGCCATCTGTACAGCAGCCTCCGAGCGCTACGATATTCCCGTTATTCCAGTAGATTCTGCTGGCTTTTACGGCACCAAGAACCTGGGTAACCGAATCGCCGGTGAGGCGGTTTTAAAACATGTGGTAGGCAGCGCTGAGCCGGATCCCATTCCTGAATCCGCCCAACGCCCCGGTATCAAGGTACACAACATCAATCTGATTGGTGAGTTCAATATTGCCGGTGAGTTTTGGCATGTGCACCCTCTTCTGGATAAGTTGGGTTTGCGGGTGCTCTGCACGCTCTCAGGGGATACCCGCTTTAACGATGTGCAGGTCATGCACCGCTCAGAGGCCAACATGCTGGTCTGCTCCAAAGCATTGATCAACCTCTCCCGCAAGTTGGAAGAGCGCTACCACACGCCTTGGTTTGAGGGCAGCTTTTATGGGGTACGGGATATGTCCCACGCGCTGCGCAGCTTTGCTGAGCTGATCAATGACCCAGATCTCACCCAACGCACCGAGACGCTCATTGCACAGGAAGAGGCCCGCATTGATGCCGCTTTGGTGCCCTGGCGAAAGAAGCTGAAAGGCAAACGAGCACTGCTCTACACCGGGGGAGTAAAATCCTGGTCTGTGGTCTCCGCACTACAGGATTTGGGGATGGAAGTGGTGGCTACCGGTACACGTAAATCCACCGAACAGGATAAGGCCCGCATCAAGGCGTTGATGGGGGAAGAAGCGATTATGCTTGAAGAGGGCAAACCCCGTCTGCTGCTGGATATTGTAGCGCAACAGAAAGCAGATGTGCTGATTGCCGGTGGACGCAACATGTTCACCGCCCTCAAAGGGCGGGTCCCCTTCCTGGATATCAACCAGGAGCGGGAATACGCCTATGCCGGGTATGAAGGAATGCTAGAACTTGCCAAGCAGCTCTGCATCACCATAGACAGTCCCGTCTGGTCCATCGCCCGCAGCGATGCCCCTTGGCAGCAAGAGGAGATGGTGTAATGGCTCAGTTAATTGGACGCAAAAAAGCGCTGGCTGTAGAGCCGGCCAAAGCGAGTCAACCGGTAGGGGCCACCCTGGCCTTCATGGGCATTGAAGGGGCCATCCCCATGCTTCACGGTTCACAAGGCTGCACCGCATTTACCAAAGTGTTCTTTGTGCGCCATTTCCGCGAACCCATCCCTTTGCAAACCACCGCCATGGATCAGGTCTCTACGGTGATGGGGGGGGATGATAACATTACCGAAGGACTGAATGTACTGTGCAGCAATGAGCAGACCCGTGTGGTGGGTCTGGTAACCACTGGGTTAACCGAATGTCAGGGTTCCGATGTGCACCGGGTGGTGCGCCAGTTTCGTGAAAACTACCCCCAGCATGCCCAGACAGAGGTAATTACAGTGAATACCCCCGACTTCAGTGGCGCGCTGGAGAGTGGTTATGGCCGGGCGGTGGGCGCCTTTATTCGCAGCTGGGTGCCCGAAGAGAGAATGGCTCTACTGCAACGGGATTCACAACGCATCAATATTTTAGTCGGCCCCAATCTCACCCCAGGGGATATTGAAGCGCTCAAAGACATCGTACAGGAATTTGATCTCAACCCCATCGTGATGCCGGACATCTCCCGCTCTCTCGATGGCCACCTGAACGACTCGGAATTCTCCCCTGTGACCACCGGGGGAGCCACTATTGAAGACTTCAAAAAAGCGAGCTACGCCCACGCTACATTGGTGATCGGCAGCGGCATGAACATCTGCGCCGACCTCCTTAAGGAGCGCACCGGGGTGGAAGATCATCGTTTTGAGAGCCTTATGGGTGCCGGGGCCATGGATCGACTGCTTATGCTGCTCTCCAAACTGAGTCGCAAACCAGTTCCCAGTCGCTACACCCACCAGCGCAAACAGTACCAGGATGCCTTGCTGGACACCCATTTTTTCCTCACTCGGCGCAAAGTGGCTATCGCGGGGGATCCCGAGATGCTGCTCAGTTGGCACCCCTTCTTTATGGAGTGTGGATTGGATCCTGTAGCGATAGTCAGCTCCATGGGCAGCAATGAGCTAAAAGCGAGCCCTTACGAAACGGTCAAGATTGGAGATCTGGAAGATCTTCAGGATATGGCCCAGAGCAGTGAGGCTGATCTGTTCATCGGCAACAGCCATGTGGCGGAGTTGGCGGAGCGGAACCACAGCCCCATCCTGCGTGCCGGCTACCCCCTCTACGATCAGATTGGGGCTCAGTCCCGCTGCTGGATCGGCTATCAGGGAGGATGTCAGGCCCTATTTGACCTGGCCAATCTGATGATGCATCGGGAGAAACATGGCCTGGAGCCCTACCGCTCCCCCTACCGAGTGGAACCAGCGGTGAATGATCAACCACAGGAGGAGCAGACCCATGAGCAGTTCACCGCGTCGTCTCAAGGTGGTTGATTCCACCTCCCATGAGGTCGCGGTACAGCCTGGACTCACCGTTGCCTTTGCCACAGGGGATTTGCAGAACGTGGATCAACACTTCGGCACCTGCCGCAAGTTTGCCCTCTATCTAATCCATCCCAGCGGCAGCCAACTACAGGAGGTGATTACCTTTGAGGAGGAAAAACAGGATGGCAATGAAGCCAAACTGCCCCCTCGACTAAAGGCCCTTGCCCCCTGCCAAGCAATCTACTGTTTGGCCGTAGGAGGTTCCGCCGCCCGTCAGTTGCTGGCCCAGGGTACAAGCCCCATCCGACTCGATGAGAAAATGCGCATCGAAACATTGATCGGCGAAATCCGCCACAAGATGCAGTATGACCCAGCCCCATGGATGAGCTGGAGTAAAAGCCTAATGGATAAAAAAATCTGCAATTTCGACGCTGAGTTGGACGAGCAGTGGGAAGAATAAACGGGGCATAACCTGCCCCAGAAATCAAGGAAATCAATATCATGAGTGATACAACCATTTATGAGTCTGACTTTTTTCAGGAGATGATCAAACAACTCCGCGCCCTGGACACCTATGGAGTACAAGACAAGCAGACCCCGGAAAAGCTACTCACCCCCTACTTTATCACCAAAGCACAGCGTAAAGAGATCCCCGTTGTGGGGGATCCGAATCCAGCTACCATCTCCCGCGTGGCTGCCTTCTACAACGCCATATCCATGCTCATTGAGCAAGAGTGCAACCTAATGGCTAAGCCCATCATCAACATTAGCCACGAAGGGTTCGGCACAGTGCACATTCTGGTTGGCAAGTTGGTGGCACTGGATCGAGTGCTGCGGGATGTCCACCGCTTCGGTTTTGAGGATGCCTCCAAGATGAAAGATGAGGCGGACAAACTGCTCAGCGTCGCCATTGCACTGATTGGAAAATATCCCGATGTAGCTGGCATGTAAGCATAACGACACAGCAAGTAACCCTTTGAACTGGAGTGAAACAATGGGTGTTTTTACCAGCATCACACGGGGAGGCAATGATTGGACTCCCGAATTTATCGTCAACCTAAACCACAAAAACTGCATCGGCTGTGGGCGCTGCTACAAGGTGTGCCCACGGGATGTTTTTGAGCTGGTTGAGAGCGATGAAATTGAGAGTGATGAGGAGGAAGAAGATTGGGATGACGACGGCTTCGATGATGATGTGGCCTATGTAATGAGCATCGCCGATGCCGATGACTGTATCGGATGTGCCGCCTGTTCCCGGGTCTGCCCCAAGGATTGTCACAGCCACGCCGAGATGGAGATTGCAGCCTAACCAGCTGCGTAAGGAGAGAGGTCATGACACTGCCTGTAATTCTTGATGATACCACTTTGCGGGATGGGGAGCAGTCAGCTGGTGTGGCTTTCACACAGGAAGAGAAGCTGCAGATCGCCACCCTACTGGACAGAGCCGGTGTGCCAGAGTTGGAGGTAGGTATTCCCGCTATGGGCCGTCAGGAGCGGGAGGAGATTCAAGCCATTGCCGGTTTGGGGCTGAAGGCCCGCCTTCTAGTCTGGCTGCGCATGCACACAGCCGATATCGCACACCTCCCCGGACTAGGTGTGCATATGGCCGACCTTTCTACCTCTGCATCGGATCAGCAGATTGTGCACAAGCTGAAAAAAGATCGTGCCTGGGTACTCTCCTCCATTGACCGTTTGGTTCGTCACACCATCGACAGCACCGGCATTGCCATCTGTCTGGGATGTGAGGATGCCTCGCGGGCCGATATGGATTTTCTCCTACAGATAGGGGAGACCGCCCAACGGGCGGGGGCCACGCGCCTGCGATTTGCCGACACCATGGGCATTATGGATCCCTTTACCACCTATGAGCGGTTTAAGCGGCTCAGGGAAAACCTGGATCTGGAGTTGGAGATCCACGCCCACAACGATCTGGGCTTGGCCACCGCCAACACCCTGGCCGCCATCCGAGGTGGCGCCACCCACGCCAACACCACAGTCAATGGCCTGGGTGAACGGGCTGGCAACGCGGCTCTGGAAGAGGTTGCGGTGGCTCTGGAGACCCTCCACGGGGGTTACAGTGGTATTGCCTATCACCATCTACAACCCCTTTCTGAAGCAGTGGCTACCGCTTCGGGGCGGGCTATATCGTGCCAAAAGAGCGTCGTTGGCAGTGCCGTCTTTCAACATGAGTCGGGCATCCATGTCGATGGCCTGCTTAAGGATCATCGCAACTATCAGGGGGTGGATCCCATCCCCTTGGGTCGGGAGCATGAGCTGATTTTGGGTAAACACTCTGGCCGTCGTGGGGTGGAGGCTGCCTACGCACGTCTGGGGATTATCCTATCCAGCGAGCAGGCCAGCCATCTGCTGGCTAAGGTGCGTCGTTTTGCCACCCGGCACAAGCGCCCCCCTCAACCCAATGAATTACGCCGCTTTTATCAACAGACCCAAATTTTTTCCACCCCGGTGCCCCATGGAGTGAGGCCATGGCAGCGCAGAGCGGGATAATCACAGGCGGCCCATCGGCCCCCTGTTAAGGAAGGCTTTAAAAGGAGTGAGACAATGGATCAAGCCATTATTGAGCAAAAATATCAGGATGGGCAGGCCCTTCGCTTGACCAAAACTATTCGTAACGATGGCACCTTTCCGGGAAAACGGACCGGGGAGATTCTCATCCGCCGAGGTACGGTGGGATATGTGCGTCGCGCAGGGGTCTTCCTGCAGGAGTATGTCATTTATGAGATGCACTTCATTGATGAGGATCTAGTGGTCGGGTGCCGCGAGTCGGAGTTGCAAGATGCGGAGCTTCCCTGGGTTAACACCGAATTTGAACCCCGTGACCGGGTGGTTGCCAAGGTGGAGATTAACAAAGAGGGACAGTTGCTCATCCCTGAGGGGGAGAACGGCACCATCACCGATGTTTTCACTGATGCCCCCCAGAAAGTGCGCTATCAGGTTCAGTTTGGTGAACGCTTTTTCACCCTGCCCGAACCGCTTTTAATGCATGCCCAAGAGTTGGATAACCACCCGGAGTATGTCTTTAACCAGACCCAAAAGGCGCTGGAAACCCCTATTGTTTAACGGCCCCCCCTAGAGGAGTAAGTTATGCCTAACATTACATTCAGTTCCCCCACCATGAGCCGGGATAAGACCGTCTATGCCATTGCCGGACACAACGGCACCATGCTGAGCATCGCGCACAAAGAGGATATCAAGATCCCTTTTGATTGCCAGGATGGTGAGTGTGGCTCCTGCATTATTGAAGTAAAACAGCTCTCTGGCAAACCCACCATGGGTATGCACCTGACCGATAAAGAGAAAGAGATTCTGCTCTCTCTGGGTAAAATCAGCAAAGATGAGATTGAGAAGTGTGAGGTCAATGATATCCCCCCCAAATACCGTTTGGCGTGTCAGTTTATCGCCCGAGATGAGGACGTTCTGGTGACCTTTTCAGGGCAGCCGACGGTTACCCCATGATCAACACAACCCCTAGTGGATTGGGCATTATACCCATTGCACAAGCCCCTCTAGAAGAATCGGAGCGGCCCGATATCAATAGCGGGCCTCCCCTCTCCTTTCACATTGGCTTTCGCAATGGACGTTTTGTAGGCTATCTGCGACGCCTGGAGACCACCGCCCCAGATAACGCCTACCACCGCTTCACCACCTCCATGTCTGGCTGCTTGAACTTTACCTACGAGCAGGAAGAGGCCCAAGGGTGGTGCCGTCAGCATCAGGTGGATGAGGAAACCTCTAAACGACTCTCCTGGGTGGGCCAATCCCCGCAAGCGCTGGGTATTGAACCTTGCTACTGGATTCTACAGGTGGATGATGAGGGTCACTTTGAGGAGGTCGGCGGCAAGCCTTGGCGAGGTAGGGATGAGAAGGTGGCCATGGCCACCTATGCGTTGGATTTTCTGGATGGGGAACGTTTGACCGACGAGATGGATGTGGATGCGGTTTTGGCCCGCTACAAAGCGGTGAAGTACGCCGACTATCTGGAGAATCTTATGCCTGGTGAGGTGGCCCTGAGTCTGGAGCAGTTCTCCACTGGCTTGGCTACGCGGGAGGCAGACCCCACCACATAGAGACAGTAAGGAGATACCATGTCAAATGAAGTAAAAGAGTTAAAAAAGAGCTTAGCAAAGCTCAAACGTATTGCATCAGAGACCGCCGGGGAGATCCACGATATTGTGGAAGATACCCTCTGGAGTGAATTTGATCGCCTGCCAGAGCTGAGTGAAGCGCTCGTAAGCCAGTGCAAAGAGGCCAAGGCATTCCAAAAAGAGAACGGACTGTAATCATGTTGGACCCCACCACAGTTGAAGAGCCTCAGATGCAGGACTACTACACCCTACTGACTCAGCACGGGGAGGAGCTACTGGAAGAAGGGGCCAATAGCGCGGCGGTGAAGGGACTGTTTGAGGCGTTAGCTACCCTGTTGGTCAAACCCTCACCCTTTAACCGGCGGATTTCTATGGTTCTACGTCATTCGGCACGAGCTTATCACACCAAAGATGAGTTGGCCGTGGAACATTTTGACAACCCCTTGCATTGCACTTTCTTTCTTAGGGATCTCTTTGCAGATCTCAAAAAGAAGGGGGCGCAGGCTTAACCCGCCACGCGTCCCACCCATCACAGTGGGTGTGCCTTCTCCCTCACTCCTTACACCCGCTGTGGCAAAGGGCGGCTCTGATGAGCCGCCCTTTCATCTCCCCTCACAGCACAATCAACACCTTGGCTGTTCCATATCTTCCAGTAAATCTTCTACACTCATTGATGAGGTGGATACACTTCTTCTGAGGCACCCCTGTCAACCAAATTCCAGTGGGCTGTTTTCCATATCTCCATAGCCCACAAGAACCCCACAAATTCCCTCGGGGTTGTGGAATTGTGGGAAACAGCCCTGTGTGGGAACTCGGTATTGACGTAACCTTTTCTTATTCGTGCGCCAAAGTACCAAACACCAAGTCGGTACGATTCAATGAACAGGGCCGCCATTTTCTGGTCGTTATGTACAACAAAGTTGAGGTGGTTACACTTTTTTGGACACTATTTCTGAGGGAGAATAGGACTCCCACATAAGAAGAGGTGTCTTGATGAGCAAACGACAATTGAAACGGTACACCCAGGAGTTCAAGGATCGTGCTGTCGACCTGATAAACAGCACGGATCAATCCGTGCCGGAGATCGCCGAGCAACTGGATGTCAATTCAAAGAACCTTTACAACTGGCGGGCACAAGCGGCAACCAAGAAAGCAGGCGGCAAATCTCCTGAAAC